>DMCD01000031.1:0-4332 GCA_003445895.1 Lachnoclostridium sp.
TGAATCCGAACTGCAAGGTCTACGGTGTGCAGGCGGAAGGCGCCGGCAGCATGTATCAGGCCTTTAGGGATAAGAAGCTGGAGAGCCTCGATAAGGTCAATACCTTCGCCGACGGCATCGCCGTGAAGGCGCCCGGGGATGTAACCTTTGACATGGTTTCAAAATATGTGGACGACATCGTGACCGTGTCCGATGAGGAGACGGCTGCGGCAATCCTTACCCTGATGGAGAAGGAGAAGGTGGTTTCCGAGGGCGCGGGTGCTGTTTCCGTGGCGGCGGTTCTCTTCAGCAAGCTCCCGGTGGAAGGAAAGAAAGTGGTCTGCGTCGTGTCGGGCGGCAATATCGATGTGAATATCCTCGCCCGCGTCATCACCCGCGGTCTTATCAAGACGGGAAGAAGAGCAGAGCTTACCATCGAGCTTCTGGACAAGCCGGGCCAGCTGGTGGAGGTTGCATCCATCATCGCCTCTCTGGGGGCAAATGTTACCAAGGTGGATCACAACAACACGGTACAGAACACCGATATCAACGGCTGCTACCTGACGATCCAGATTGAAACGAGAAATTTCGAGCATATTGAAGAGATTCGTGCTAAACTGATGGAGAAAGGTTTTAAGCTTGTCTGATATGCTTAGCGGACATGAGGAGGATTTATGACAGGTGCGGATATTCTGGTAAAATGCCTGGAGGAGGAAAAGGTCGAGTACGTCTTCGGCTATCCGGGCGTCGCCATTTGCCCCTTTTATGACAGCATTCTGAATACAGACATCAAAACCATCCTGGTGAGAGAGGAGCAGAATGCGGCCCATGCGGCCAGCGGGTATGCGAGAATCACCGGCAAGGTGGGCGTTGTGGCGGTCACCAGCGGTCCCGGGGCCCTCAATACCATCACCGGAATCGCGACGGCATTCGCCGATAGTATTCCGATGGTCTGCATCACCGGACAGGTGGACAGCCGGCTCATGGGAAGCGATGTTTTCCAGGAGGCGGATATTTCCGGTGCCTGCGAATCCTTCGTCAAATACAGCTATATTGCGAGAAAGGCTTCGGATATTCCGCGGATTATGAAAGAGGCCTTCCATATCGCCAATACGGGAAGAAAAGGCCCGGTTCTGATCGACGTTCCCATCGATATTCAGGAGGCGGCGGTGAACCGCTTCTCCTACCCGGAGAGCGTGCAGATCCGTTCCTACAAGCCGACGGTGAAGGGCAACGCCCTGCAGATCAAGAAGACCCTCAAGGAGTTTGAGAAGGCGAAACGGCCGGTGATCTGCATCGGCGGCGGCGTTCACCTGGCAGGCGCAGCGGAGGAGGTCCGGGCGTTTGCGGAGAAGAACCATATTCCGACGGTGTGCACCATGATGGGACTGGGCGTTATGCCCAGCAACCACTGGCTGTTCTTCGGCATGGTGGGCAACAACGGCCAGAAGTATGCGAACCGGGCGATGAACGAGGCGGATCTGGTGCTGGTGGCGGGCGCCCGCGTGGCGGACCGGTCCTTCAAGCGGCCGGATATGATCACCGACAACAAGGTGCTGATCCACATCGACGTGGACCCGGCCGAGATCGGCAAGAACGCCGGCGCATCCATTCCCCTGGTGGGAGATATCGAGAATGTCTTCGAGGTTCTCGCCAGTGAGCCGCTGGAAGCCAATTATGAAGACTGGATTGCGGACCTGACGGAGTATAAGACCGAGGGCAGAGAACTGGATGTCTCAAGACTTGCGGACGGCGTGCATGTCCGCGAGGGCAGTACCGTTACGCCGGCCCACTTTGTGCGGATGCTATCCCTGCAGATGCAGGAGAATGCCATCTATGTGGCGGATGTGGGACAGAATCAGCTCTGGTCCTGCAAGAACTATGTGGCCAGAAAGGGGCGTCTTCTGACCTCCGGCGGCATGGGAACCATGGGATATTCGATCCCTGCAGCCATGGGCGCCAAGCTGGCCGACCCCGCAAGACAGGTGGTGGCCGTTCTGGGAGACGGCGCATTCCAGATGAATATGATGGAGCTGGGAACCATCGCAGAGTATCAGATCCCGGTCAAGGTTGTGGTGATGCGCAACGAGGTTCTGGGACTGGTGCGCCAGTACCAGCACTTTAACTATCACAATCATTATTCGGTGACCAATCTGGGAAGCAGTCCGAAGCTTGAGAAGATTGCGGAAGCCTATGACATGAAGTATTACCGGCTGGATGACGACGATAAGATCCAGGAGACTCTGGCGGACTTCCTGGCGGATGACACATCTGCCCTGCTGGAGTGCATCATTGATCCCAACGAGGTGGTATAATGAAACGAATTTATTCCGTACTGGTGGAGAACCGGGCCGGCGTTCTGTGCAAGGTGGCAGGACTGTTCTGGAGACGGTGCTTTAACATCGATTCCCTGGCGGTGGGTGAGACGGAGGACCATGCGGTCTCCAACATGACCATCGTGTCCAGCGGGGACCAGAGGACCCTGGAGCAGATTGAAAAGCAGCTGAACAAGAAGCTGGATGTCATCAAGGTCCGCACCTTCGAGGAGTCCGAGAGCATCTGCAGAGAGCTTCTTCTGGTAAAGATTCACTATAACCGGTCGAACCGCCGGGATATCATGGAAAACTGCGAGATCATGAAGGCGGAGATCGTGGACATGTCCAAGACCCAGATGACCATCCAGATGTGCGATACCCCGGAGCGGGTACAGATCTTTATCAATACCCTGAAGTCCGTCAGCATCGTGGAGATGGCGCGGACAGGCACCCTGGCGCTTCTGAAGTGTCATGAGGCCAACTGATTCGGAGGTTTTTTTATTCCATGAGTCTGATGTATAAAATCTGTATTGCGGCGGCTGTCATGGCCGCCACATTTGTTGCTCTGTTTCTCAGTCACCGGTTTTTCAACCGGCTGCTCCGGAACAACCCCCAGATCCATCTGCGGTTTCTCCGGAGTTTTGTGGGAACCCTGATTATGGTATTGGGCATCTATATCGCACTCTCGCCCTTTGAAGTGGCCGGCGGGGTGGGAAAGACCCTTCTGCAGAGCGGTTCTCTGATTATCGCTGTCGCCACCTTTGCGGCCCAGCAGGCACTGGGAAATGTCATCTCCGGCTTTTCCCTGTCGGCGTCCCGTCCCTGCGACGTGGGCCAGAAGATCAAGGTGGTCTCCGGCGGGAGCATCCTGGCGGAGGGCATCGTCAAGGACATGACCATGCGCCACGTGGTCATTGACCAGTATGACGGACAGAGCTGCATTGTGCCCAACAGCGTCATCGACAGCTCCGTGATCATCAACACGAATTATGTGGAGCAGGTCGGCAATTATATGGAGTTTGAGGTGGCCTACGGGACGGATGTGGAGAAGGCGAGAGAGGTGCTGAAGGACATTCTTGAGAATGAGCCTCTGGTGCTGAATCCGGATAAGATCAATATCTTTGTCAACCGGCTTACCGCCAGCGGATTTGTCCTGAAGTTTACCTGCTGGACGAAGGACCTGAATGATTCCTTCCGGGCCTGCAGCAACATCCGGCAGGCGGTGCTGGAGCAGTTTCCGAAGGCGGGGATTGATATTCCCTACAACGTGGTGGATGTGCGGATTACAGAGGATGTCGGTTCTGCCGCAGCGCAGGGAAAAAGCGCGGAGGAACCGGCGGTTTGTGAGAAGGAGGAACCCTGATGACGCTTCCGAAGGATCCGGTGATGTGCCTTTCGGTGGTAAATATGGCACTCCGGGACAGCGCAGACAGCATCGAAGAGCTGTGCGCAGGCTGGGATATCGAATGGCAGGAGCTGGTCAGCCGCCTTGCGGCAGCCGGATTTGAATATGACGAAGAGAGGCGGCAGTTCCGTTAGGAGCTGCCGCCTCGGCGTACATTGGGATTATATACGTATCAGAACTTCTGCATGCCGCGGGTTTCCTCCGCGGCCTGTTTTACTTCTTCCAGGGTACCGCCGCCGGCAGACTGTACCACCGCCGCCACCGTGCCCTCAGCGAAGGGGCAGTCCACCATGATAACCTGCGGATCGCCCAGGTCCTCCAGAACCATCTCCGAGGTCATGCAGGAGCTCCCCATGTCGGGAATGACGATGACGCCGTCTAAAGAGCGCTCTCTGATTCTTCCGATGGCAGAGGCGATGCGCTCATAGTCGGTGCCGGGGCTTCCGTCGGGAAGTCCGCCGGCCGCCTCCACAGGGACATCGGGGGCCATCATAGTCCCCAGCTCTGCGGCGCCCTCAGCCAGTTTTTTAATATGGGAGACAAGAACAAAACCTACCATAATCAGTACCCCGCTGCGATGGCCTTCAGGAGAACGGTGAAGCTGGTGGCACCCGGGTCCTGATGGCCGATGGA
>DMCD01000031.1:4476-6153 GCA_003445895.1 Lachnoclostridium sp.
CCGGCATCCAGGACATCTTTTGTATCTTTTCCCTCACCGGCGGCCGCCTTCATGGCCTCCAGGGCCGGGATCATGGCATCCAGCATGGTTTTTTCGCCGCGGACGGCCTTGCCCCGCATCTGAACGCCGCCGATGGCCTCCTCCATCATGATGAGGAAGTCTTCCATTCCAATCTCATTCTTTCCCGCGGCCTTTGCACCGGCCTTCATGAAGGCGGTGCCGTAGAGAGGTCCGGAGGAACCGCCTACGGTGGATACCAGGTCCATGCCGGCCTTTTTCAGGATGGCGCCGATATCCTTGCCGGCGAGACCGGGAAGATCATCACCGACTTTTTTAAATCCGCGGGCCATATTGATGCCGTGGTCATTGTCACCGATTGCCGCGTCCAGGTCCGTCAGGAACTGGGCGTTTTCATCGATTGCCGCCTGCATGGCGGAAAGCAGTTCAATTACTTTTGCGCTGTCAGTCATAGAAAGCTCCTTATATGTTTTACTTGAATGCCGGGGTGTCAACAGGGGCATCCAGCAGTTCCTTCAGCTCGTCGTCGAGACGGAGCAGGGAAATGGAGAAGCCTTCCATCTCGAGGGAGGTCATGTATTCGCCCACATAGGTCTTATAGACCTTGATGCCCTTCTCAGCCAGGATGTCATGTACGCGGTTGTTGGCGATGAAGAGCTCCATCAGCGGAGTAGCGCCGCAGCCGTTGATCATGACGGCAACCTCTTTGCCGGAATAGTCGATGTCAGCCAGGATCTTCTCCATCAGCATGTCCACGATCTCATCCGCCGGGCGAAGGGCCTCTCTGTGGGTGCCGGGCTCGCCGTGAATGCCGATGCCGATCTCCATCTCGTCGTCGCCCAGCTCAAATCCGGGTTTTCCGGCAGCCGGAACGGTGCAGGGACGGATGGCCATGCTCATGCTGCGTACATTGTCGATGACCTTCTGGGCAACAGCCTTCACTTCCTCGAGGGAAGCGCCGGTTTCTGCCTTTGCGCCGGTGATCTTGTGTACGAATACGGTACCTGCAACGCCTCTGCGTCCTACGGTATACAGGGAGCCGTCCACAGCCACGTCATCATTGACGATGACCTCATCTACGGTGATGCCTTCGTCCCGGGCCATATCGGCTGCCATCTCGAAGTTCATGACATCGCCGGTATAATTCTTGATAATCATCAGTACGCCCTGGTCTGTGGCGACAGCCTTGATAGCCTCATAGACCTGGTCCGGAGTAGGAGAGGTGAATACAGCGCCGGGAACGGCGGCATCCAGCATACCTGTGCCGACGTAGCCTGCATGGGCCGGCTCATGGCCGCTTCCGCCGCCGGAGACAAGAGCAACCTTGCCTTCCTTCTTTACGGCACGCGCGATGACATTGGTGCCCTCCACCCGTTTCACATATCCGGGATATGCTTTGCAGAGACCTTCGATCATCTGCTCTTCAACAAGTTCGACGGAATTGATGATTTTTTTCATGGGTAGCTTCCTTTCTGCGGACTATTCCGCATATATCGTCATATTGCACAGGCGAAAGTGCAAACCTGCGCCAAATTTTATATATATTTTACTCTTTTTGCCTTATAGAGTCAATGGACGGAAAGAAAATGAAGTCGACCGGCAGTTGGAAGAATCGCATTGGTTCCGCGGCAGGGAACAATTACGAACAATTACGTCAAA
>DMCD01000031.1:6315-6921 GCA_003445895.1 Lachnoclostridium sp.
TTTTGTATCCGGTTTGCTGTATTTTGGGGCCATTTTCGGGGAGTGAGAGTCCTGCATGAACGCACTATATTCGGAGAAAAGCCTTATTGGTGCGCAAATTTTTGAGGCCTTTTGCATGGACGCATCAAATGAAGTTTATTGTAGATTTGGTGCGAACCGAGACCGCCGGGATGAGCCGGGATGAGATGAACAAAAGAAAAAAGAACTGCCGCAGCCCATTGGCTGCGGCAGTCATGTTCAGAACCGGAAGACAATGCCGATGACAGCTGAGATGGCCAGAAAGGCGATGGGATTCCACTTGAGCTTCCGCATGGCGATGACCAGAATGACGGCCAGGATAATGGCCTTCGGATCAAAGAAGCCGGCGAAGGAACCGGCCTCTGCCAGGACATCCGGGTGAACCAGGGATGTTTTCACAACATTGAGGCCTGCGGCGGAGATCATGGCTACCGAAGCAGCGCGAAGGCCGTAGAAGGCATTTTCCACCATGGGATTGTTGCGGAACTTGTCCAGGATCCGGGCAATGATCAGAATCACTATGACACAGGGGGCCGACAGGGACAGGCTTGCCAGGATTCCGCCGATGACACCGGCGGTGGTGTATCC
>DMCD01000031.1:6995-8318 GCA_003445895.1 Lachnoclostridium sp.
TGGACATATTGATGCCGATGGCCCCCGGGGTACTCTCGGAGATGGCGATCATGTCCGCGATGTCCGCGTGGGAGAACCATCCGAACCGATCGGAGATCTCATAGAGGAAGGGCAGGGTCGCCAGGCCGCCGCCCACGGCAAAAAGGCCGGTCTTGAAAAACTGAATGCAGAGCTGAAGGAGTGTGCTCATGACTGTTCCTCCTTTCTCTGACCAGCAGCTTTTCCGCCGGAGAGAACACCGAATAGACCGGCACAGATGACAAAAGCCGCGGTGGGAATCGAGATGGGCAGCTGCTTCGAGAATACCGTCAGGAACAAGATCAGGATATAGAGCCCCAGTGTCTTCTTATCGACGATGGCCTTATTCCACAGCCGGAGAACGGCCTGCAGGATCAGCACGCAGACGCAGACCCGGATGCCGGCAAAGGCATGCTGGACCGCGGGAATGTCAGCAAAGTTTGTCAGGAAGGCAGCGATTATCAGAATGATGGTGATGGGCATCGTGAGGAATCCCAGGGAAGCGATGATGCCGCCGGGAATGCCGGCCTTCTTGTTGCCCACAAAGGTGGAGACATTGATGGCAATGATGCCGGGGGTACACTGGCCGATGGCAAAGTAATCCATGATTTCCTCGGTAGTAACCCAGTGCCGGTTATCCACCAGCTCCCGCTCCAAGAGGGGCAGCATGGAGTAGCCGCCGCCGAAATTCACCGCTCCGATTTTCAGGAAGGTGATGTAGAGAATCAACAGGTCATGCATGTCAGATTTCGCTCCTTTCCATTTCGCAGAACCCATCCTTCCGTTCTGCCCGGATAACGAAGGGGAAACGATCCGGTATGATGCTGAGGAAGAAGTCCTCCTTCGGCATAATATGCTGGGTTTCCGGCGCGAAGAAACGCTTTCCGGAGGTATACTGCAGGTCACGTGCCTGTTGTTCCACCTCCGCCGGATCCATGGGATGACCCAGAAGGATGGATTTGATGTATTTCGCGCAGAGTACATCCTCTGCGGCACTCTCTTTCGCATCCAGCCCCATGGCCACCAGAGTGACGGTTTCCGGGTTCTTCTTCAGAAGATATCGGGCGATGGCGTTCGCATTGACCAGACTGCCGGTGAGGATCTCGTCTGCATGCTCGGCAGCCGCCGCGATGCCCTGGGTCCCGGCGCTGGTGGTATGGATAATCATCCTTCCGCGCACGTCGGCTTTTTCAAACTGGGCGGGGGAATTGCCGCCGTCAAAGCCTGGCAGCGGGATGCCCTGCCGTTCCCCGATGAGCAGAGCATCGGGATGTTCTTCTTTCAGATGGTAAGCGGTATCGGCGC
>DMCD01000218.1 GCA_003445895.1 Lachnoclostridium sp.
TCGGAAAAGGCGTCATCAAGGAGCTCCGGCGCAGACACCCGGAGGCGAATATCATCGCCATCGACTATGACTCCGGCGCCAGCGAAGTGAACCAGTTAAACCGCATCAAACTGATGCTCTCCGTGGCGCAGCAGCGCCTGGCGGAGGAAAGCCGTCTGGCTTAAGGAAAAATAAGCACATAAAAAGAGCCCTGTCCGCTCCGGGACGTTTTACGCGTCCACAGCAGAGCAGACAGGGCTCTTTCTGATTTTTCTTATTATCTTCTTAATCTGAGATATGTATTTACTTTGCAGCCTGTTCCCGTCCGTACTTCGCCGCATAGGTCATGATGGCCGCGACGGTTTTTCCGTCCGTCATCTTTCCCTCATAGATCAGCTGCATCAGGTCGGAGAGCTCCCAGGCCTCCACATTGATCTCCTCGTCCGGGTCCAGGTGCTGCTCGGACGGAATCAGATGTCTTGCCAGGAAGATATCAATGGCCTCATCGCAGAAGGCCACGGTGGTATTGAGGCTTAAGAGGTATTCCAGCTTCTCGCAGCGGTACCCGGTCTCCTCCTCCAGCTCCCGGTAAGCACATTCCATCTTCGGCTCTCCCGGCGCATCCAGCTTTCCTGCCGGAATCTCAAGGGTAAATCTTCCCAGCGCATGACGGTACTGCCGCACCATCAGAAGCTTTCCGTCCTCCTGCACCGCCACCACGGCTGCAGCGCCGTCATGGTGGATGTAATCCCAGTCGGCTTCGTGACCATTTGCCAGAACATGGTCCTTATAAACGGTCAGAATCACGCCCTGGTAGGCCTTTTCCCGGTGAAGAAGCTTCACCGGCGTCAGTTTCTTTTCTGTCTCCCCCATGTTTTCTGCCTCACATTACTGCTTTTTTGCAGTCTTCTGATGTCTTGCCATATCCACGCACTTCTCGTAGCATGCGTCAGAAGCCTTGATAATGGCATTTCTCAGACCGTATTCCTCAAGCACTGCCACCGCGTAGATGGTGGTACCGCCCGGTGAGCAGACATTGTCCTTCAGTTCGCCCGGGTGCTTTCCGGTCTCCAGCACCATCTTCGCACTGCCGACCACTGCCTGGGCTGCCATACGGTAGGCCACGTCTCTGGGCATGCCGTACTTAACGCCGGCATCGGCCAGCGCTTCGACAAACATGTAGATATACGCCGGCGCACTGCCGCTGACGCAGGTAACCGCGTTCAGCAGATTCTCCGGCAGCAGCTCCATACGGCCGAAGGATTCGAAGAACCGGGAAATCTCCTGCTTCTCGGTCTCTTCAAACTGCCGCTTGTCGTAGGATACGCCGGTCATGCCCTCTCCGAGAAGCGCCGGTGTATTCGGCATGCAGCGTACGATTCTTCCGTGGTTGTGCAGACGCTCGCTGACGCTCTCGATGGAAACGCCGGGTGCCAGGGAAATGATAATGTTCTTGTCGGTCACCGCGTCCGCGATCTCCTCCAGAACCACATCATAAAACTGGGGCTTGATGGCAAGCACTACGTACTTGCTGTTCTTTACGCACTCCACATTGCCGCCGCATCCCCGGATTCCCGTATCCTTCTCCAGTCTCTCCATGGCCCGCGGGTTGATATCTGTATAGGTGATCTGATCCTTATCATATGTCTTGAGCAGGCACTTAATAATGGCACTGCCGATTGTACCGGTACCGATAAAACCAATTTTTGCCATAATTCTCCTCCCTCGTTCTGACTATAAAATTAATTTATATTGTTTTCTCAGTATCATAACTAAAAAGCCCCGCGGATGTCAAGTCCGCAGGGCTTTTCTTTTCATCAAAAATTCCGCAATAGTTATTTTGCGTATTCTGTAACACGGGATTCGCGAATAACATTAACCTTGATCTGTCCGGGATACTGCAACTCATCCTGGATTCTCTTCGAGATATCCCTCGCCAGAAGAACCATGTCGTCGTCCGTAATCTGCTCCGGCACAACCATGATTCGAATCTCACGGCCGGCCTGGATGGCAAAGGACTTATCCACTCCCTTGTAGGAGTTCGCGATATCTTCCAGCTTCTTCAGTCTTGTCGTGTAGGTTTCCACCGTCTCTCGTCTCGCACCGGGTCTTGCAGCGGAGATCGTATCGGCAGCCTGAACCAGGCAGGCGATAAGGCTCTGCGGCTCCACATCACCATGATGGGATTCCACGGAATTGATAACGACATTCGGCTCCTTGTACTTTCTGCAGAGGGCCACACCCAGTTCCACATGGGTTCCCTCCTGCTCATGATCGACGGCCTTGCCGATATCATGAAGCAGTCCGGCTCTCTTCGCCATTCTCGCATCGACACCGACCTCGGATGCCAGAAGTCCGGCAATCTGAGCGACCTCGATGGAGTGCAGCAACGCATTCTGTCCGTAGCTTGTGCGGAAACGCATCTTGCCGAGAAGTCTCACCAGCTCCGGATGAATCCCGTGAACACCAACCTCCAGAAGAGCGGCCTCGCCGTCTTCCACCATCTTGGTCTCCACTTCCTTCCTGGCCTTCTCAACCATCTCCTCGATTCTTGCCGGGTGAATCCGCCCGTCAACAATCAGTCTCTCCAGCGCAATGCGCGCAACCTCCCGGCGAACCGGGTCAAAGCTCGAAAGGACAACCGCCTCCGGTGTATCATCAATGATCAGTTCCACACCGGTCATGGTCTCCAGCGTGCGGATGTTTCTTCCCTCACGCCCGATAATGCGTCCCTTCATCTCGTCGTTCGGAAGCTGAACCACGGATACGGTGGATTCCGCAACATGGTCCGCCGCACACCGCTGGATGGCGGTAACGACATAATCTCTGGCTTTCTTCTCGGCCTCTTCCTTGGCCTGAAGCTCCAGATCCTTGACCATTCTGGCCGTGTCATGCTTCACGTCCTCTTCCACCAGCTTCAGCAGGTATTCCTTCGCCTGTTCCGAGGTCAGTCCGGAGATTCTCTCCAGTTCCTGCAGCTCCTTCTCGTGGAGTTCTTCCACTTCGGCAGCTCTCTTCTTCAGAGCCTCTTCCTTGGCATTCATTCCGGCTTCCCGCTTTTCCATGGCTTCGGATTTTCTGTCCAGGTTCTCTTCCTTGCTCAGCACGCGTCTCTCATAGCGCTGAAGCTCAGCTCTTCTTTCCTTTGTTTCTTTTTCCAGCTCATTCTTAGTCTTTAATGACTCTTCCTTCGCCTCCAGGAGAGCTTCTCGCTTCTTCGTCTCTGCAACTTTTAATGCTTCATCTATTATTTCCCTGGCTCTCTCATCTGCACTGCCGATTTTCGCATCGTCTCTTCTTTTGCGAACCTCGCCGGAGATAAACCAGGTAATAGCAGCTACAATAATACCTGTAACAAGCACTATTACTATTTGCGACACAGGAGCACCTCCTTATTTAGTTTTCATTGTACAAAAATACAACATACTAATTTTAATCGCTTTAAGGGGTTATGTCAAGCACTCTGAAACCTCATCATAGCTGAAACCACGGCGGATCAGATATGCTGCTGTTTTCCTTTTTTCCTCCTCTGTCGCGCTCTCCGGATCATATCTTCGCTTTATAAGAATCCGGCGGATGGCCTCCTTCGTATCCGGACAGGCCTCCTCATAGACCGTTTTCATCAGTTCCCGCGGAATTCCTTTTCTCGAAAGGAACTGAAAAACCTCCGCCCGGCTCTTCTTCATGCCGCCCACATCCAGGTAATTCCGCACGTAGGCCTCATCATCCAGATAGTGATAACGGCAGAGAAAATCCAGTGTCTTCCGGATAATCTCCTCCGGATACAGGCTCTCCCGCAGCTTCTTTGCCGTCTCCCAGGTTGTCCGCGGCTGCCTCTCGATGTAATGCAGGGCCCGCTCCTTCGCCCGTTTCGGAAGCACCTCCCCCAGTATCTCCCGGTACAGTGCTTCACTGAGTTCTGCGCCCTCTTCCAGATGATATCTTCGGATCTCTCCCCTGTATAAAACAAAGGCAAAGTCTCCGTCAACGAAGACTTTGCTCCTCTGTTTATCCAGGGGCTCCAGTCTGTCTACCGTCATATGGCTCCCCGTTCTATATTCTGTATTATTCCTGCGGCTCCGCCTTTTCCGGCGCCTCCGGCATGCTGCCGGTGTCCAGTCCGTACTTCTCGCGGACCTTCCGCTCTACCTCAAGGCACATCTCCGGATGCTCCTGAAGGTACAGCTTCGCATTCTCGCGGCCCTGACCGATCTTGTCTCCCTGGTAGGCATACCAGGCACCGCTCTTCTCGATAATATCGTTCTTCTCGGCAAGGTCCAGGATATCTGCTTCCCGGGAAATACCCTTTCCGAACATGATATCAAACTCGGCCTCCTTGAACGGCGGCGCAATCTTGTTCTTCACCACCTTCACGCGGACATGGTTTCCGATCACCTCTCCGCCCTTCTTCAGGGATTCGGTCCGGCGCACATCCAGGCGGACGGAAGAATAGAACTTCAGTGCGCGGCCGCCGGTGGTCGTCTCCGGATTGCCGAACATGATGCCAACCTTCTCACGCAGCTGGTTGATGAAAATCACGATACAGTTGGACTTGCTGATAACAGCTGTCAGCTTCCGGAGCGCCTGGGACATCAGTCTTGCCTGCAGTCCCACATGGGAATCTCCCATCTCTCCGTCAATCTCCGCCTTGGGAACAAGGGCCGCCACCGAGTCGATGATCACGATATCCACCGCACCGGAGCGCACCATGGTTTCGGTAATCTCCAGCGCCTGCTCTCCGCTGTCCGGCTGGGAAATGTAGAGGTTGTCGATGTCCACGCCGATATTCTTCGCATACACCGGGTCGAGGGCATGCTCTGCATCGATAAATCCGGCGATGCCGCCTCTCTTCTGTACTTCCGCCACCATGTGAAGAGCAACGGTTGTCTTACCGCTGGATTCCGGTCCGTAGATCTCCACGATTCTTCCTCTCGGAACACCGCCGAGTCCCAGCGCGATATCCAGGCTGAGAGATCCTGTCGGCACCGTCTCAATATTCATCCCGGCAGCGGAATCGCCCAGCTTCATGACGGTTCCCTTGCCGTAGGCTTTCTCAATCTGTGTCAGCGCCGCATCCAGCGCTTTCTTTCTGTCATCACTGTTCATATATTCTTTCCTCCGGCGCCGGCAG
>DMCD01000270.1:0-2516 GCA_003445895.1 Lachnoclostridium sp.
ATGGGAAGAAATGCCGGATGGCTTACCGGCGCCTCCGCCCTGTCTGCAGGTGAAGACTGCGACGGACCGGACCTGATCTATGTTCCGGAGGTTCCCTTCGACGTAGCAAGCTTCACTGATAAGATCCGCAAGCTCCTGGAGGAGAAGGATGTCGTGGTTGCCTGCGTATCTGAGGGTATCCGGACCAAGGAAGGCAAGTATATCTGCGAGTTCACCTCCGGTTCCGACTCCAAGGACGCCTTCGGCCACATCCAGATGACCGGTACCGCTGCTTATCTGGCAGAGGTTATTCATCAGGAGCTTGGCTGCAAGACCCGTGCCGTTGAATTCTCCACCCTGCAGAGATCTGCTGCTCATCTGGCCAGCAAGGTTGACGTGGATGAGGCATTCATGGTCGGCGGCGCTACCGTAAAGGCTGCTGATGAAGGTTCCACCGGCGTCATGGTTGTTATCGACCGTGTATCCGATGACCCGTATCAGAGCGCAACCGGCGTATATGACGTACACCGCATCGCCAACGATGAGAAGGTTATTCCGAGAAAGTGGATCAACAAGGAAGGCGACTATGTCACCGAGGAATTCATCAACTATGCAAGACCGCTCATCCAGGGTCACTACAATCCGACCATGGTTGACGGACTTCCGCGCCACCTGAGCATGAATGTCCGCAACTACGAGTGGCTGAACCGCAAGAAATGATCTTTCACTGTCGGTGCTGAACAGGTGCAGACAGTCAGAACAGAAAAACCTGGAAAATGTCTCCCCGCGGAAACATTTTCCAGGTTTCTTTTTTGCCTTTTTTCTTCCGGATACGTCCGGAAGACTACACCTCACCGTGAAGCTCCACCACGGTCATGGCGTGATGCACCTTCTCCAGGAATATTCCGAAGACCTCGGATGTCCTGAGCTTCAGGCTGGAGGTATTCATGCAGGGATGGGCGCCCAGATATTCTTCCTTCAGCACATCCTCATCCACCAGGAGTCTTACCCGGTTCTCCGGATCGTTCATGAGTCCCAGCACCGAGGCGGAGCCGGGATGGCAGTCGAGAAGCTCTTCCATCTCCTCCCCGGATCCGAAGGAAAGTCTTGCAGAACCGATCTGCTTTGTGATCTCTTTTGTCTTGAAGACCTTGTCTGCGGGCATCAGCAGCAGGTAATAGTCCGTGTGCTGCCGGTTTGTGAGAAAGAGGTTCTTCACCATCGTCGTCCCCAGGGCCCGGTCGATCGCCTCGCAGGCTTCCATGGTATCCGCATGGGGATGGTCGGTGCTCCAGTATTCCATACCGAGCTCATCCAGCAGATCATAGACCCGCATTTCCCGTTCTGTTCTTCCTTCTGCACTTTCCGGTCTTCCTTTGACCAGCTGATAATCTGCCATCTGCTGCCTCCTCCGTTCACTCTGTTCTGTTTCTTGTTTTACCCTACCAGATCCGCGTTTCGCAGGGTAAAGTAGCGGTATTCACCGTCCTTATAGCTGTCAAACTCTCCCAGAACCTGGGCCACACCGGCGGTGGTGGAGGCCCGGTTCGCCTCCTGAGCCTTGCTGCCGCAGCCGGCCAGGATGACGGCGGTCAATGCCATGCATACCAGTACAGAGATTCTTTTCATTCTCTTTTCCTCTTTTTTCATTCAGCTGATTCCCCGCATTTTCCCGACTGCCAGGCAGATGAGGAAGCCCAGCACATCCACGGCCACGATGGTGGATCCCACCGGCGTGGAAGCCAGAATCGAAATCAGGATCCCGGCAAAGGCGCATACCACGGAGAGAACCGCCGAGCAGACGGTTACCATCTTAAAGCTTCGGAATACCCGCATGGCTGACAGAGCCGGGAAGATAACCAGGGCGGAGATCAGCAGGGATCCCACCAGGTTCATGGCGAGAACAATGATCACCGCGATAACCACCGCCACCAGGAGATTGATCTGCTCCGTGTTGGTTCCGGCGGATTTGGCAAAGCTTTCGTCAAAGGTTACCGCGAAGATCCGGTTATAGTACAGTACAAACAGCACCACCACCACGACGGACAGTATGACGCAGAGCCACACTTCCCACTGGGTCAGGGTCAGGATCGAGGTGGATCCGAACAGGGTGCTGCACACATCCCCCGACAGATTCGAGGATGTGGAAAATACATTCATGATCAGATAGCCGAAGGCCAGCGCGCCCACCGAGATCATGGCGATGGCCGCATCTCCCTTGATCTTTGCATTCTGCCCGGCCCGCAGCAGCAGTACCGCGCTGAGTACGGTGATGGGCAGGATGAGCGTCATCTGATGGGCAATCTTCAGAACGCTGGCGATGGCCATGGCGCCGAAGGCCACATGGGAAAGACCGTCTCCGATAAAGGAAAACCGTTTCAGCACCAGGGTGACCCCCAGCAGGGAGGAGCAGAGGGCAATGAGCACGCCCACGATGAGGGCGTAGCGGACAAAGGGGTACTGCAGGTAGAATAACAGAGTCTCCATCAGCCCTCACCCCCTTCCTGCGAAAGGAAATACCGGCCCAGATCGCTCTC
>DMCD01000270.1:2675-3810 GCA_003445895.1 Lachnoclostridium sp.
TGGGAAATCATGATGATGGTGATGCCCTCCCGGTTCAGCTCCTCAATCAGGGCATACATCTCCGCCGTCACCTTCGGGTCCAGTCCCGAAACCGGCTCATCGAGAAGAAGAAGCTTTCTTGTGGCACAGAGAGCTCTGGCCAGAAGCACTCTCTGCTGCTGCCCGCCGGAAAGCTCCCGGTAGCAGCGGCCGGTCAGCTTTTCCAGCCGCATCCGGGCGATATTCTCCCGGGCCAGTTCTTTTTCTTCCTTCCCGTAGAAGGGCCGTCTTCCGCAGCGCCCCTGGCAGCCGGAGAGAACAATCTCCCATACGGAAGCCGGGAAATCCTTCTGGACAATGGTCTGCTGCGGCAGATAGCCAATCTCATTCGGCATAAGGCCGTCGCCGGCTGTGATCCTTCCTCCCAGTGCGGGCATAAGGTGAAGAAGGGTCCGCATCAGCGTCGATTTGCCGGAACCGTTCTCCCCCACAATACAAAGGTAATCGCCGGTATTCACCGTAAAGTTCAAGTGATCCAGGACCACCTGGGACTCGTATCCCAGCTTCAGGTCCTCCACTGTCAGCAGTGCCATAATACTCCTCCGGATTCTGTTTCATCCTGATTTTTGCGGACAGGTCCCGGTTTCGGAACCTGTTCGTCTGTTTATTTTGCTGCAAGAGCTTCCCGGAGCACCTCCAGGTTTTTCTCCATGATGCCCAGATAGGTTCTTCCCGCTTCCACGTCTTTTGCGGTGACGGACTGCATGGAGTCCATGGTCAGGACCTTCTGATCCTTTGCGGCGGTATTGGCCACCACGGTCTCCGCAATACGATGATCGGTTCCCTCAATCGTCATAACACAGGGAAGCGCAAGCTCATCTGTCTTCTGAGAAAGGAAGGTGATGGTCTCGAAGCTCGCCTCCGTCTCCGCCGAGCAGCCCACAAAGGCTGCATAGTAATCAAGACCGTAATCATCTGTCAGATACCGGAACGGGAAACGGTCGCCGAAGAGCAGGGTCTTCACCTGGGCCTTATCCACCGCATCCTGGTACTCCTTATCTAAAGCTGCCAGTTTTTCATTGTATGCTTCGGCATTGGCCATGTAAGTATCGGCATTGGCACTGTCAATCTCTCCGAGGTTTTCGGCGATCACATT
>DMCD01000254.1 GCA_003445895.1 Lachnoclostridium sp.
GTGCGGAATCTGTTTAAGTGAGGTGATAAGCGGCGGCCTGGGCCCGTCCCATGTTCCGGACGGCTTCCGCGCCGGGAACGGAAGGCGCTCCCGCAAAACCGGCCATACGCAGACACAAAACGCAAACTCGCTGCGCTCAGACAGTGCGTTTTATGCCTGCGGCCGGTTTTGCGTGCGCTGTTCCGTTCCAACGGCTTGTGCAGATTGTCCGGTTACACGGGACAGGGCCCAGGCCGCCGCACACTCACTTAATAACAGAACCCGCATTCGCAGAATGCGGAAGAATAGAGGTACGGATGGAAGAGAAGATTTTTAAGTCCGGCTATGTGACGCTGATCGGGCGGCCGAATGTGGGAAAGTCGACGCTGATGAACCACCTGATCGGTCAGAAGATTGCGATCACTTCGGCGAAGCCCCAGACGACGAGAAACCGGATTCAGACGGTTTATACCGATGAGCGGGGCCAGATTATCTTTGTGGATACGCCGGGACTGCACAAGGCGAAGTACCGGCTGGATGAGTATATGCAGTCGGCGGCCAAGGGGGTCTGGAGTGAGGTGGACCTCATCTGCTGGCTCATCGAGCCCTCCGCATCGGTCAGGGAGGATGAGAAGCGGATTGCGGCGGAGCTTTCCGGGGTGAAGGCGCCGGTGATTCTCGTGATTAACAAGGTCGACAAGGTGGCGAAGGAGAAGGTCGCTGAGATTATCGCGGCCTACCGGAACCTGCTGCCTTTTAAGGAGATTGTGCCGGTTTCGGCCATGAAGGGCACAGGTGTTTCGGAACTCCGGGATATGATGTTTGACTATCTGCCGGAGGGACCCCAGTATTACGATGAGGAGACGGTGACGGAGCAGCCCATGCGGGAGATCGCCGCGGAGATCATCCGGGAGAAGGCCTTACGGCTTCTCTCCGACGAGGTGCCTCATGGCATCGCGGTGACCATCGAAGTGATGAAGCAGCGGGAGAACGGCCTCTGGGACATCGAGGCCAGCATCATCAGCGAGAAGGATTCCCACAAGGGAATCATCATCGGCAAGGGCGGGAGCATGCTCAAGAAGATTGGCTCCCAGGCCCGGAAGGATATTGAGGAAATGACCGGGGATCAGGTGAACCTGAAGCTGTTTGTGAAGGTTCGGAAGGACTGGAGAGACAGCGAGCTGTTCATGAAGAGCTTCGGATACGATCGAAAATCTCTGTCTTAACGGGAGGACGGGATGCGGGAACTGGTGAATCTGAATGGCATGGTGCTGTCTGCCTCGCCGGTGGGGGAGTATGACAAGCGGCTGGTGATTCTCACAAAGGAGCGGGGAAAGATCACGGCCTTTGTGCGGGGCGCCAAGCGGAATAACAGCCCCCTGCGGGCAGCTGCCAATCCCTTTGTCTTCGGGACCTTTTCCCTGGGGGAGGGGCGGGATGCCTACAACCTCTACAGCGTGGAGGCGACGGCCTATTTCGAGGACATCGCCATGGACGTGGAGCGGGCCTGCTACGCCTCCTACTTTGCGGAGTTTGCATCCTACTACGGAAGAGAGGGCATCGAGGCGGGAGATATGCTTCTCCTGCTGTTCCAGTCTCTCCGGGCGCTGCTCCTTTCCCATGTGCCGAACAGGCTTATCCGCCGCATCTTTGAGCTGAAGCTGATGTGCCTGAACGGGGAATATACCGAACAGCCCCAGACAGACTGCGGGGAGGCGGCATCCTATGCCTGGGAATTCGTGGTGCACTCGCCGGTGGGAAAGATTTACAGCTTTCTTCTGGCAGATGAGGCGCTCGAAGAGTTCTCGAGGGCCGTGGAGCGCAATGTGAAGGCATTTACCGATCGGAAATTTAAATCACTGGAGGTCCTGGAGATGCTCCGGTAAGAGGAGGATAGCAGTGGAAGAGAGAGCATTTCGCCGGAAGGTGGTAATGGTGAGCTTTATCTGCTGCCTTCTTGTTGTCTGGAATCATTCGGGGAACGCGGACCTGTTTCTTCCGGGTACGGGGCCGGAGACCTGGCTCTATCAATTTGAATACCAGTGGGCCTACGCCCTGGTGCGGCTGGATATCCCCTTCTTCATGATGATTTCCGGCTATCTCTTCTTCCGGAATATGAGCTGGGAAGCGTTGCCTGGCAAATGGAAACGCCGTATTCACTCCCTTCTCATCCCTTATCTGCTGTGGAATGTTCTCTATTATATCGCGGAGATTCTGGGGAGCTATGCGCCGGGATTAAACGGCCTTCTGGGGAAGTATTATCTGAAACCCGACTTTTTGGGGTTCATCCGGGCGGCGGTCTTCTTTGAATCCAACCCGGTGTTCTGGTTTATGTTCCAGCTGATTCTGCTGGTTATCCTGGCGCCGGTTCTGTGGTTCTTCCTGAAACGGAAATGGACGGCGGTTCTGTTCGCCATCTTTCTGGGGATTCTCTGGTGGTTCTGGCCGCCGGTGCCGGTTCTTAATACCGATGATCTCATTTACTATTACGCGGGCGCCTTCTGGGCGGTGCACGGAAAGAGTATCGCGGAGAACGGCTGGTCCCGGAGAAGAGCCCTTGCGGGTGCGGGAATTGTGCTTCTCGGCGCAGCCATTTACCAGATACATCTCACGACCTTCCTGCCGCAGCCCCTGGTGCTTTATCTGATGATTCTTCCCTGGGGCATCTGGCTTCTCATCGACGAGCGGAGGATTCCGGAGCCGAAGCGGTATATGAAAGAGACCTTCTTCATCTACGCCACCCATTTTTATGTGGTGCGGCTTCTGGGAAAGGTGCTCTCCATTCCCTTCCGCGGAAGTGCCATCGCCGGCCTTCTCCTCTATCTGGTGATGCCGGTGCCGGTGGTTTTTATCTGCCATACGGCGGCGCGGATTCTGGGGAAGATATCTCCGAGGCTGCTTCAGGTCCTGAATGGCGGGAGAAGCTGATATTCTGCGGGCGCTTCCCGGTATATTGGATGGCATGTAATGGATGGCTTCGCATGCATTTTTCTTGCAAAGTCATGGAAAAGCGGTTATACTATCACACATCATATGAATTAACTACCTGATTTGACGGAGGATAGGTCATGGAAAAGACAATGGACAAGATTGTTTCTCTGGCAAAGTCCAGAGGTTTTGTATATCCCGGTTCCGAGATCTACGGCGGACTGGCAAACACCTGGGATTACGGCAATCTCGGCGTAGAACTGAAGAATAATGTCAAGAAGGCGTGGTGGCAGAAGTTCGTGCAGGAGAGCCCGTGGAACGTGGGCGTAGACTGCGCGATTCTGATGAACACCCAGACCTGGGTGGCATCCGGCCATATCGGAAGCTTCTCCGATCCGCTGATGGACTGCAAGGCCTGCCACGAGAGATTCCGCGCAGACAAGCTCATCGAGGACTTCGCACAGGAGAAGGGCATTGCCCTCGAAGGATCCGTTGACGGCTGGTCCAACGAGCAGATGGCACAGTTTATCCGCGACAATCAGGTTCCCTGCCCGACCTGCGGCAAGAGCGACTGGACCGACATCCGTCAGTTCAACC
>DMCD01000097.1:0-5685 GCA_003445895.1 Lachnoclostridium sp.
CTCTTACCTCTCTCCGCAAAAAGAAAAAGCTGTATTCTCCGGAAAAGCCCATATTCAGGCTCCGGGAATACAGCTTCCTACGATATACTTCCTCTGACTGAGATGAATATCCGTGCCGGACCGATTTCTGCTATTCCACCGGATATTCCGGCTCTCTTCCCTCCATCACATCAAAGATCTGCTTTACGCAGGCCATGCCCACCGCATAGAGAGCATCATCGGTGTTGGCCCCGATGTGGGGCGTAGCCGTGAAGTTCGGCAGCGCAAGCAGCGGGTTGTCCCTCTCCGGGAAATCCTTCATCATCACATCGCAGGCCGCAGCCCCCAGAGGGCCGTTCTTCAGGCTTTCCAGAAGCGCCTCTTCGTCCACAAGACCGCCCCGGGAGGCGTTTACCAGGATGGAACCGGGCTTCATCCGGCCAAGCCTCTCCCGGTTCATGAAGCCTCTGTTTTCCTCGGTCAGGGGCATGGCAAGAATGACCGCGTCGGAGACTTTAAGCAGCTCTTCCGGAGAGGGAGCGCACTGCACGCTGTATCTCTCTGTCCTCTCCGGCGTAAGTCTCGGCGTCCAGGCAATACAGTTCATCCCAAAGCCCTTCTGAAGGATCTCTGCGGTCCTCTGACCGATGGCCCCGAATCCCAGAAGTCCTGCGGTCTTTCCCCGAAGCTCTGTGCCCCGGAGAAGGAGCTGGGCCTCCGCCATCTTCTCGGTCACGCTTCTCTCGTCCTCCCGCCGGATGATGCGGTCGGAAAGGACAACCTTCCTCGCCGCTGCCAGGAGAAGGGATACATTCAGCTCCGCCACCGCGTTGGCGTTCAGGTGAGGCGCATAGACGGTCTTAATTCCCCGTTTCTTCGCCTCCGCCAGGTCCACGCCGTCTGTTCCTGTGCCGTGGACGGCGATAACCCGGAGGTTCGGCATCCGGTCCATCTCCGCCGGTCCTATCATCAGCGCCCGGTTTATCAGCGCATCCGCTTCCCCGCACATTTCCCAGGAGGAGAGAATCTCCGCATGCTCCGCCAGAAGCCTGTAAGCTTCCGGATGTATGGTCTCGCAAAGAAATACTTTCATAAAAACCTCTTTTTCTTCTGCACAAGCTGCCGCAGCCAAGGCCGGCAGCAGCCCTGCGCTCTGCCGTCCTCCGCAGCATCATATGTCACCATGATACCGCAAAGGGACAGGCCTGTCACCAGGTCTGTCCCCCGCTCTATGCTTACTTTATGATGGAATCCCCTGAGCAGGGTGATTCTTCTCTTTCACTCTTCTGTTTACTTCAGAAGCTCCACGACTGCGTCGTGCATTCTCTTTGTGCCCTCCACGATGTTCTCGTAGCTGTTGGCAAAGGACATTCTCACATATCCCTCACCGGATGCACCGAAGACGCTTCCGGCCACCAGGGCAATCTGGGCCTTGTCCAGCAGATACTCTGCGAGCTGGCCGCAGGTGACCAGGATGTTCTCTGCCTTGTACGGAATGTGATTCTGATCATTCAGCTTCTTTGCAATCTGCTCTCTGAGGCCCATATCGCCCAGGTTGGAGGTATAGAAGACTTCTCCCCGGTCCAGGCTTTCCTTGGCCGCTTCCTTGATATACGCCGATGTATCAAAGTCCGGACGGTCCGACGGTTTTGTCTTATTCGGTTATTACTTTCTGTAGCGGTCCATAACCTCGAATACCCGCTTCATGGCTGCCACGGCCTTGTCGTGATCCTGCGAGAAGTTGATGCGGAACTGATGCAGGAACTGCGGACCGAACTCGGTACCGGGGGTGAGGGTTACGCCGGCCAGCTCTCTCACGATGCGGATGAACTGGTGGAGGGAAACCTCCAGCTCCGGAATCTCTACGAACAGGTAGCTTCCGCCGTCGGTCGGTCTTGCGGAAACGCCCGGAACCTCAGCAATCACAGCGAGGATGTCGTCGCGGATCCGGTTGTGCTCGGCAACTCTTGCTGCCATCCAGCCTTCCGGCTCATGGAACCAGGTCTTGAATACTGCCTGGTTGTAGCCGCTGCAGCGAAGTGCCATGATGGCCTGCAGCTTCTCCATTCTCTCGATGATCTCTGCGGTACCGTAGGCAACGCCCAGACGATAACCGGACAGGGACTCGGTCTTGGAGGGGCCGATGATGCTGATCAGGTTCTCCGGAATCTCCTTCATGGCGCGAAGGTGGGTATATTCAACGCCCGGATATACCTGGCGGGAATAGAGCTCGTCCACAATCAGGGTGACATCATACTTCTTTGCCAGTGCTGCGATGGTGCAGATTTCATCGAAAGAATATACACAGCCTACCGGGTTGTTCGGGTTGGAGAACAGGAAGACCCTCACGCCGTCGGCAAATGCTTTCTCCAGCGCAGCGGTATCGATGCCGGAACCAACCTTGACGCTCTTGTAGTTCATCTGAATCGGAACCATCTCGCCGCCGAAGAACTCAACCATCTTGCGGTTTGCGAAGTAATCCGGCTCTACGATGGCAACCTTGTCGCCCGGCATGACATTTGCGCCCATGGCCAGGAACAGAGCGCCCTGGGTACCCGGGGTGAGAATCAGCTCGGATGCCGCATCTACCGGAGCTCCGGTGAAGGCAGCCAGGTCTGCTGCAACCTGCTCAAGAATGTTCTTCTTGCCGCGATAGGGAGTGTAGGCCTGCGGGCCGCCCTCCAGGAAACCTTCCACGAACACGCCCAGGCTTCCCGGGGTGGGCTTGTGTGCGTCCACATCACCGTGGGAGAAGTCCACCGGTGCGCCCGCAAGCTTTTCACCTCTTAAGTCCAGAGCCACATTTTTCTGCAGGCTCTCCTGTCCCGGTGCGTTGTCAATGCCAAGAAGATCGAATTTTTCTCTGATATTCATTATTACTGCCTCCTGTTTTGTATTCAGCTGTATTGGTTTTGTTTTCTATGTCCTGATTATATACGACTCCTGCCGCTTAAGTCCACTACCGTGTAACACATGAGGCTATGCAGGGCGCGACATAACCGCTCAAACAAGTTTTGGGGCCGTTCTCCGGCCTTATCGCACAAAAAGCGGAATGCATCTCTGTCAGAAAATGCATTCCGCTATATTACACATTTAGAAAGCCCCGGCGGCCGCTGTCTCTGCCGGCGCGGTCTCCGTCGCTGCTGCTGTCTCTGTCTCCGTCGCTGCCGCTGTCTCCGCCGCCGTTTCCGCCGGCACGATCCACAGCTGGCCGTCAAAGCTGTTTCCCGAACTTTCCGGCATGATGTCCAGGCCCGGCCACTTGTGCTCTATCTCGATCTTATCCCCTGCCCGGTCCCCGGAAGCTGTATTTCCGATGAGGGTCACCTGCATGGTGGTTTTCTCCGGATCCCAGAACCCATCGGGTTGGGAAATCCACAGGGATTTCGAGGCATTCTTTGAGTAGATGCTGCAGTTTTCCAGCCGCAGCAGGGCGAGGCCGCCCCCCGGCATGTCGGAATGTACATAGAGGGCCCCGCACTCGGTGAGCCAGGTATAGTCATTCCGAAGATTATTCGGACTGAACCGGGATACATCGCCCAGGCTCCTGAATTCGCAGTTTCGGAAGGTCAGCTGCTCTCCCGCGCTGATGCCTGCGCCGACGCCCGGCGCCTGATAGCTGGTAAAGCTGCAGTTTTCAAAGGTCAGCACCTGGGTGCCGAAATCCATGTGCACCGCGTAGGCCTTGCGGGAATCGTCGGCCCGGTTCATGAGCGGCGGCGCCGCCTCATGGGTTGCGATAAACTGCAGGTTTTTCACGGTTCCGTTCAGACAGATGTCCGCCGCCGGCGTCAGGTACTCCCCGCTGCCGTCCTTTACGATGCACTGCTCCCTGTCCGTTCCCTCAATACTGAAATACCGCGGGTCATGGAACCCGGTCTTTGCATTCTTCGTGGTAAACCGCGGATAGGTTCCCGGAAGGACCCGAATGGTCCAGGTGTTTTTTCTCCGGTCCAGCCCATGGTAAGCCAGGTAATCGATGGCGCCCTGGATGGTGGGAAAATCACCGCCCTCGCCGACGACAATCAGGCGCTGTGCCATCCCGGCAGGCGCACCCGCATCCCCGAGGAAGACGCCGTCCTCGCCGACCAGCTTATCATCGGGCGTCACCGTGTTTTCCAGAAGCCACCCTTCCCGGTCAAAGCAGTACATGGCCCCGTCAATCGTATGCCAGCCGTCCTTTAAACAATCGGTTCCGGTATCGTCTGCCGCATACCACCAGCGGTCGCCGCTCTTATTCCATCCGGCAGAAACGCCGGAAGAAGGAGACCCTTCCTTCTGCATCTCCGCCATGGCCGGATACGCAAGGCACAGGCTTAAAACCGCTGCCGCAAGGGCGATTCTCCACCCCTTCCGAAGAATTTTTTTCTGCTCCTTTGCTCCTTTATCTGTCATGCTTCCTGTAACATATCCTTTCTGTCTGTCATTTTCCAGAGCTCTTCCCCGGTTTCGCTTTTCCGCACGTCGGGGAAATGCTTCCGCACCATTTCCATGATCTCCAGCAGGTACTCCGCCGGGAAGACAAAGGCGTTGCCATCCCCGAGAGATACCCTCTTCGGCGACCCGCCCACGGCTTCCACCCGGGCACATTCCGCCTCAATCTCTTCCATGGGAGCCCGGCAGATCTGTCCTTCGTAATTCATGCTATTTCTCCGTATACATCTGCAGTTTCTCTGCAAACGCCCTGTAGTTTTCGGTTTCGGAACCGCGGCAGTAGATGGCAAATTCCACCACATCAAAGTATGCCCGGTACTCCTCCAGCGCATCCCGGTACGCCGCAGCCACATAGTGGGGATCGTTCATGAACGCGCCGTAGCCGAAGGCGCCAAGCACCAGGATATCCGCCTCATTGGCCGCCGCCACGTGGAGGATGTGTTTTGCTCTCTTCAGGTGCAGTGCGTAGAGCTCGTCCGGCTCCATCCTTACCGGCTTCCCCGTCTCCGGATTCATGCCGTTTCCCGCTTCATTCCGAAGATTCGGTGCCGCACAGCTCAGAACGTCCACCTGGACAAATTCCTCCGGCGAAAGCCGCCGGGGGACTGCCTCATCGGTCTTGCAGATCAAAACCTTCGGCGAGTAGATGCAGGCGTCCGTATGCCGCACATCCTTCATCACCCGGTTCACGTCGTAATAGCACTGCCAGAGCCACCGTCTGTCCAGCGTCGGAAACAGGGTGGAGCACCGGCAGAGGCTCTCCTCCTGGGCACCGCTGCCGAACTTGACGCCGCCGCCGGGTCTTGTGGCCGATGCAAAGTTCAGCACGCAGATCCGCTTTTCCGGAAATTCTTCATGAAGCTTTACCGCCGCCTGAAACGTCCTTTCCTTCGTCACCCGGACCTGGCCTTCTCTGTTCCTCCTCCGCTCTGCTGCAGAAGCAGCTGATACGGCATTCTCCGGAGTTTCTTTTTCCGTCTCGGAAGCTTCCGTCTCCGCCGGAATTCCTCTCTTTTTCGCCCGCCGGACCTCTGCTCTGCTGGGCTTTCGGAACTTTTCCTCCAGCTCCTCCGGGAATTCCGGATAATCGTCCTCATCGTAAAATCTTGTATTGACCCGGCCGTAGGCCACCGCCGCCCGAAGTGCCGGATCTTCTCTGTAAAACTGTACCGTATCGTTAAATACTTCCACCAGCTGCGCTCGTCTGTCTGCCATCGTATCTGCCCCCTTTCACCCGCGCACGGGGCTTATGTCTGTCCTGTCTTATGCTGT
>DMCD01000097.1:5805-9682 GCA_003445895.1 Lachnoclostridium sp.
GGTCTGGCATAGAGGTTCGGCGTCCGCCCTTCCAGAATGTGGGTTCTCTGAATGGCCTTCAGATTCTCCTTTTCACTTCTGGCTTTCTCCGGATATCCCGTGGAATGGTAGATGTACTCCGTATCCTCGGAGACAATTCCCACGTGGGCAATGGCCCGCCAGGCCGCCGCAGAGCGGAAGGTATCTTCTGCATTCCCTGTCACATAAGGGCTTTCCTCATAGGGCACTCCCTGGAGAACCAGATGTACATAGGTGGAGCAGTCTCTCTGCCCGGTATGTAAATTATATTTTGTCTGTGCTCTTTTTGCAACCAAACCACCCCCGCTGTTTCGGATTTGACAGCAACTTTCCCCCTGCACTATACTGTCTGTATATCAGATGGGAGATGACTCCCCTATTCTGTAATGAGACTGACTCGAGGAGGTCTGTAAGATGGATTTTCTGGAACTTGCAAAAAACCGATATTCGGAACGTTTTTTTGACAGCCGTCCGATCGAAGACGAAAAGCTGTTTAAAATACTGGAAGCCGGGCGCATCTGCCCCACCGCCTGCAACAACCAGCCCCAGCGATTTTATGTGCTGAAAAGCAAGGAGGCTCTGGAACTGGCAAAAGAGCTTACCCCCTACACCTTCGGCGCGCCGGTGCTGATTCTGGTCTGCTATGACGGCAATGAAGCCTGGCGGACCGACATCGATGAATTCTATGAAACCTATACCTCCGGCGAGCAGGACTGCGCCATCGCCGCCGCCACCATGATGTATGAGGCGGAAAGCCTGGGGGTTCACACCCTCTGGATCCGGGGATTCAATTCCAAGGAATTCGTAAAACGGCTGGATCTTCCTATCCGGATGCTTCCGGTCATGATCCTGGCCCTGGGATATCCTTCCGCCGATTCCCATCCCAGCAAGCTCCACGGCCTCCGAAAGCCGCTGGAAGAGATTGCCTTTGAACTGTAAAGACTGACAGAAAATGCCCGCCCGGAACCATGTTTTCAATGGTACCGGAGCGGGCAGTTTTTTTATGAACATTCTGTTCAGGATACACACGCGTGCGCATCACCGCAGTTATACTTCTACTTCCACCGGCGCATCGAGGGTCACATCTCCTCCGATGTAGGCAGCCGTCACTCTGCCGCCCTTCCGGACCACTTCCGCCCGGACCGTGCCGGCAGGCTGAATCAGATCTTTTGCATAATCGCCGTCCGGCTCACCCTCGGTCTCCGCGATGACGGTGGCCAGGCTTCCGCTGCCGCAGCTGCCCTCCCAGTAAAGGGAATTAGCTGCAGGCACCTTGACAAGGGGCGTAAGCTTTCCGGAAGCTTTGTCGCGGAACATGACGCCGTAGGCATCCAGCTCCGGCATGGATGTGAATATAACCTTCTCCGCCTCATCAAAGTATTCCTTCGTCGGCTCCACGCCATCCACCACGAAATGGGCGATTCCGCCCAGATGGACCAGAATGCCCTCTTTGCCGCAGACGCGTTCCGGACGGACAAACCGGGGCAGAGGCATCTGTGCCTTTGCCGTCCCCGCGTCCACATCCAGGGAGACCTCCACCGGTGTCTCGCAGCCGCTGACCTCCAGCGTCAGCTTCTGTTTTCCGGTCAGTCCCTTTTCCTTCGCCATCAGCATTCCGTAAGCCCGGGTGGCGTTGCCGCAGAATTCTCCGCCGGCCATCTCCATATGGCCGTCGAATTCCGGCGCAGACTCGCACTTGTAGCCTACCTGCTCCGCCTGAAATTCCTCCATCGCCAGAAGCTTTTCTGCCAGGGAACCTCTTTTTTCCTTCTCCACAGGGTCCAGTACGTAGAGCGTAATATTTCCCGCGGGATTTGCCCGCACCACATGCAGTTTCATTACTTTTTTCTCCCCTTCTGCTTCGCCTGCTGCTTCAGCTGCTGCTGTTTTTTATAGCTGTCCATATAGGCCGTGCCGTCATAGACCCGTATTTTACTGTTCTTCTGTTTCGCCAGCTTCCGGATCTCTGCGGCATCCTTTTCCGTAAAGAACAGCCGTCTCGTCCGGACGTCTTTGGTAAAATACAGCTGCACCATCCCCGGATACTCCGCCAGCTTCTGATGGGTAAGGGCTTCGATCTCCGACCATTTCCACAGCTCATACTGAGAAGTAATCCGCATTTCCATGAAGGATTCCAGTCCCCGCTCGGTGATCATAACCGTCTTTTTCGAAATCATGGTCAGAACCAGAAGCGCCGCGAATACAAAGGCAATTTTGAACCGGGTGGTAAATCCTCCGACGATCAGAACTGCTGCCAGAATCCAGCTGCCGACAATGACCCATTTTTTATGGTGCTTTACTTCGACAGCCTCATACATCGGTGTGGTGAGCTCTGCCCAGGGAAATGCGTGATTCATAAAATCTCCTTTTTAAGAAGGTAAAAGTATGCTGCAGGGACTCCCGAGGGAATCCCTGCAGCATAATCCTCGTTGAGTTACCTTACTTCAAGTATAACTCATATTCCATTTAATGCAAAGATCAGCCAACCTTCGGAGCCTTGCCGGCTGCACGGCGTGCCTCGAGGCACTCCAGAGCCTTCTTCTGTGCCTCTTCAGGGCAAGCACACGGGGTACCCTTCCTGGTCTTGCCGAGAAGGTTGGTGTAGGAACCATCTGCCCAGAAGATGTTGCGGCCAAGGTATACGGTGATTGCCGCGTAGATCGGGTTGATCAGGTTAACGAATGCGAACGGGAAGTAGGTGAACGGGCTCATGCCAAGGATTGCACTCTGGTAAGCACCGCATCCGGTCCACGGGAACATCGGAGACCACAGGGTTCCGGCATCCTCAAGGGTTCTGGAAAGGGTATTTCTTGCAAGTCCGAGTTCATCATACTTGTCTGCATACAGCGGAGCCGGTACGGAGATACCAAGGAACTGGTCGCACATGGTAGCATCGCAGAATACAGAGGTCAGCAGGGTTGCGGTAACCAGGGAACCAGGAGTATTGAGCTTCTCCTTGAGGCCGCCGAACAGCTTCTCGATACAGCCGCAGCGCTCGAGAGCACCGCCGTAAGCAACGGCAAGGAGTACCAGGTTGATGGTCCACATGGTACCATCCATACCGCCGGCCTTGCCGAGGATGGAGTCTACAACTTCGTTTCCGGTTTCAACAGTGCTCAGACCATAGTGAAGAAGGTCAAAGATGTGGCCGATGGATACGCCGTCGGTCCATACATGAGCGCCCTGGAAAGCGACAGATACGATAACAGCTACGGTAACAGATGCCATGATACCCGGAAGAGCCGGTACCTTCAGCACGCAGATAACGATGATGACAAGCAGCGGAATGAGAACCATCGGATTAACATTGAAGTTATCCACGATAGCCTGACGGATGCCCTCGGCAACGGTCGGGTCATATACGCTTGCATCTACGTTTGCGCCAAGGATTGCATAGAGCACCAGAGCGATGACGAAGGTCGGGCCGGTGGTGGAAATCATGGCGCGTACGTGATCGAACAGGCCGGTGTTGGAAACAGCGGCTGCCAGGTTGGTGGTATCAGACAGCGGAGAGAACTTATCGCCGACATATGCGCCGGAGATAATCATACCGGCGGTCAGAGCCGGGTTAATTCCAAGGCCTGCACCGATACCTACGAAAGCCAGACCGACGGTTGCCGTTGTGGTCCAGGAAGAACCGCAGGCAAGACCGGTGATGGCGCAGAGGATACAGCCAACCGGAAGGAACAGCTTCGGAGTAAGCAGTCCGAGTCCGTAATAAATCATTGCCGGAATGGTTCCTGCCGCCATGAAGGAGGATACCAGGAAACC
The DNA here is from genome assembly GCA_003445895.1 of Lachnoclostridium sp. GTDB lineage: Bacteria > Bacillota > Clostridia > Lachnospirales > Lachnospiraceae > Clostridium_R. The sequence continues at coordinate 9,595 of DMCD01000097.1, forward strand.
AACGGTACAAAGAATCAGAAGAGCTTCCAGTGTGTTGTAGATACGGTCAATCATGCCGGCCAACATGTCGGAAAAGCTGTGGCCGCAG
>DMCD01000281.1 GCA_003445895.1 Lachnoclostridium sp.
ACGGCGCCCGCGCTGCCATGATCGCAGGCTGCATCGGCACTTCCAACGTTCTCACCGGCAAGATGTTCGACGTCCCGGTCAAGGGAACCCACGCCCACAGCTGGATCATGAGCTTCCCGGATGAGCTGACCGCCTTCCGCGAGTATGCAAGAATGTATCCGAATGCCTGCATCCTGCTGGTAGATACCTACGATACCCTGGATTCCGGTGTTCCGAATGCCATCAAGGTCTTCAAGGAGATGCGCGCCCAGGGCATCAAGCTCTCCTTCTACGGCATCCGTCTGGATTCCGGCGACCTTGCCTATCTGTCCAAGAAGGCCAGAAAGATGCTGGATGAGGCCGGATTTGAAGACGCCATCATCTCCGCCTCCAACGATCTGGATGAATATCTGATCAACTCTCTGAAGATGCAGGGTGCCACCATCACCTCCTGGGGTGTGGGAACCAACCTCATCACCTCCAAGGACTGCCCGTCCTTCGGCGGCGTTTACAAGCTGGCTGCCGTGCAGGATGAGGAGACCGGCGAGTTCATTCCGAAGATCAAGCTCTCCGAGAATACAGAGAAGATCACCAACCCGGGCAACAAGACCATCTACCGCGTCTATGACAAGATGAACCACAAGATCATCGCAGACCTCATCTGCTTTGCCGATGAGCACTATTCCGAGAGCGACCCGCTGCTGCTCTTCGACCCCCAGGAGACCTGGAAGAAGACCAAGCTGGCGCCCGGCACCTACACGCTCCGCGAGCTGATGGTTCCCGTATTCAAGAACGGCGAGTGCGTCTACAAGACCCCGAAGGTCATGGACATCCGCGACTACTGCGCAAGAGAGCAGGACACCCTCTGGGATGAGTCCCGCCGTCTCGTGAACCCGCAGGAAGTCCATGTGGACCTTTCCCAGAAGCTCTGGGATGTCAAGCAGGCCCTCATCAACGAATTCCACGGAAATTAACGATAATCCGAAACTACTGCTGCAGCAAGGGGCTGTCGTACTAAACATATGAAGTACATCATATGTTTAGTACGACAGCCCCTTGTTTGAACTTATTCTTCTGTTATGCCAGCGCCGCCTCCTGTTCGGTCTGCTGCGCGTAGCCGCACACCCGGATACCGGTTATCTCACCGGATTCCAGGAGAATATCCGCAAGGATCAGGGACGGGCGCCCCATGGCATGGCCCTGGTACACCGAAACCCTGTTCCATCCGTCCACCACCGGCATAAGGGAATGCTGAACCACATAAGCACCCAGCGCCGTCGCCGCGATTCCCGTGGCCGGATCCTCCAGATAGCCGGAACGGCAGGGGAACTGTCTTGCATAGAATACGTCTTTCCTGACCGGATCCTGGGCACAGACATAAAAGCCGCTGGCCCCGCAGGCATCACACAGATTCCACAGCGCCTCATAATCCGGCACAAGACTGTCCAGAACCTCTCTGGATGCGACCGGAACCATCAGCTTATAGCGGGATGTGGAAACATTTTCCAGGGGCATCTTCTCCGAAACCCCCAGGTTCTTCACCGGAATCCGGAGAGCTCCTGCCACATCTGCGGCAGACGGCACACCGTCATTAAATTCCGGCAGAAACTGCTCCATCATCACCAGAACACCCTTCTCGTCCTCCTCCCAGTCCACCTGGACCGGGCCGGCCTTGGTTTCCACCCGGAGGTGTTCTTTTTCGATAAGTCCTTCCTCCTTCAGCGCCGTGATGGCCCCGATGGTATCATGGGCACAGATGGTCAGCTCATGATCCGGCACAAAGTACTGCAGCATCAGGTCGCAGTCCGGACGCACAGGCTTCCGCACAAACACGGACTCCTGCCCGAGGTCCGCCGCAGCCTTCTGCATCTCCTGTTCCGTCATCATATCCGCTTCCACAAAGACCGGTGCGGGATTGCCGCCGCCCGGACCATCAGAGAATACCGTGGTAAATATCGTCTTCATGATCATCCCCCGTATATCGCATAGATTTGTACTGCTATCATAACATGATTTTTCCGTTTCCGGAATGTCTTTTAAAAAACGGCGGAGCCGTTCCAGGTGTTCCGTCCTGAAAAAGCTCCGCCGCCATTAAAAAGGAAACATGTATTCTGACTGTTATGAATTAATAAGCCCCTGTCATGGCGCCGTCCAGAAGGATGGTCTGGCCGGAGATGTAGGTGTTTGCCTCGCTCAGAAGGAAGCATGCAAGTCTGCCGTACTCGTCGGTGGTGCCGTAGCGTCCCATCGGGAAGCCCTTAAGATCCATCTTCTCGTATTCCTCTACGGATACGCCGGCCTTCTCAGCTCTCATCTTGTTCAGGTTGGTGATGCGGGCGGTACCGATGCGGCCGGGTCCGATAACATTTACAAGGATGTTGTCCTTGCCGACCTCTCTGGCCAGGGTCTTGCTCATACCCACAACGCCCATGCGCATGGTATTGGAAAGAATCAGGTTGTCCAGGCAGTCCTTCACGGAGCTGGAAGTGGAGTTGATGATGCGGCCGCCGCCCAGTCTCTTCATGGACGGAAGGCATGCGCGGATGGCTCTCACGTAGGACAGAAGGCAGAGCTCAAATGCGCCGCTCCATGCTGCGTCATCGAAGGACTCGAAGGGACCCGGCTTCGGACCCGGGCACATGTTGGCCAGAGCGAAGATGTCGCCGAGGTCAGCTACCACGTTCTCAACCAGCTTGTTGATGCTGTCGCCGTCCATAACATCATAGATGTAGGTGTAGGGCTTGTTGCCGGTCTCCTTCTCGATGTCCGCCTGTGCTTCCATAAGCTGTGCCTTATACGGCTCAGAGGTGCAGATAACAACCTTTGCGCCCTCTCTTGCGCACTCCATGGCGATACCCTTGCCAAGTCCTGCAGCAGATGCCATGCAGAGAACAACTTTATCCTTTAATCCGTATTCCATAATAACTTCCTTTCCGGGGCCCTGCCCCTCTGTATTCTGATGTTTATTCTGTTCTGTAAGTTTCTTTTATCTCAGTCTGCTTTTCCTGCTGCAATCAGGCCTTCTCCGGGTGCTTCTTGAGGTCCACAACCGGGTTCACCAGCGGACGCATCTCGAAGCCGTCCGGTCCCTGGATGCGGCACTCTGCGATATCGCCGTCCTGGATGTGGAAGGCTCTCGGGGTACCGGTGGAAAGCACGTCGCCTGCATACCAGCCCTGGATGCTGGAGTGGAGAGATACCAGTCTTGCCGGGTTGTGGGTCATGTGATCCACGGTATTCTCCGCATAGACCTCGCCGTTGTGTACGGACTGGATGTTCAGCTTCATCA
>DMCD01000044.1:0-1180 GCA_003445895.1 Lachnoclostridium sp.
TGGACAACCTTCTTCTGGACGGCATGGAGCCCTTCGATACGGAGGATATGGCTGCCTTTGACTGCTCCATGATTGCCGGACAGCGGGTAAAAACTTCGGACCTGGACGATAAGGTCCTGGAAGGGCGCGTCCGGGAGGAAACGCAGGAATCCTATGCGCCGGCGGTCCGGAAGGTGCTGGAGACAAAGGCCGTGGATGTGCAGGCGGATGTGAAGAACACCCTGCGGCTTCCGGTGCTGCTGCCGGTGTATTACATCAGCAGGGGCAATGTGCTGGCGGCGGTGAACGGACAGACCGGCAAGGTCAGCGTCCGGGCGGAGAAGGCATCCCATTACTATTTCCTTCCCTGGTGGTTTAAGGCGATTCTCGCCACGGCTGCCGCGTTCCTTCTGATATGCGGAGGCCTTCATCTGGGCGGAATGACCCTGTGGGAGAGTCTGGTTATCTCCGGTATGGTGGGCTTTGTCCTGTTGATCGTCATGCTCTGCATGTACAGCGATACCACAAAGAACCGTTTTTCGGTGGAGGCGGGATATAAGATATTTACTTCGGGGGAGAAGGGATATGCCCGGAATGAGTCAGGAGAGCTCACGGAGAGCCGGATTCCGGAGCGGAGGAATGCGGAGCCCATGTTTTTTCGGAAACTGGACGGCGTCCTGCGGCAGGTGGTCTACCGTTTTACCACGCCGGGACGGGTTCTGCGCATGGCGCTTCTGGCGGCTGTCGCCCTGTTCCTTCCGGTGATTGTCGCCCTGTTCCTGAACGGGTTCAACTTTGCGGGCCTTGAACTGGGCGGTTCCGCGGCCTGGTTCTGCATCGCCGTGCCCATCGTGCCGGTCTATGTTGTGAAGTTCGGCATCGTGGACCTCTACGAGCGGCCGCTGGTGTGGACTGTCGAGCCGGACGGGAGTAAGAAGCGGTACCGGAAGGGGCTGGAGCCGGTCAATAAGATGGCGGTGCTGCGCACGATTCTGCGGGCGCTCTTCATCCCGCCCGTATGCCTGGCAGTCTGGTTCGGAATTGCAAGCTTCCTTGCCATGTGTTATCTGACGGCCTTCGGATTCGGGGATTGAGAGAGCTCCCGGTTTCCGGAAGCAGAGTCTTGTCCGGGACCCGGAAAACAACGGAAAACAGGGTGGAATCATCCCGAACGCTCCTGAATCCGGGGTTTTGAGATGTA
>DMCD01000044.1:1243-2600 GCA_003445895.1 Lachnoclostridium sp.
ATTTTAAGGCAGCAGAACTGCAGATATGTCACATTCCATAGCGGAATTGAGAAATCTGCAGCCCTGCTGCCTTATCTTTTTGGATCTTAGATGTATGCAGGCGGAATTCAGCATATGCATACCGGAAAATACATCTCTGTCTGTGTTATGAAACTTATCTGAGCCGTGTTCCCGATATGGGAGGTTTCAGAACGCATACTTCATGTTTCAGGCTGGTACCATCGGCAAGATGCGGACGTGGGGATCACGGCAGCAGATGCTCTGCCGTGCTGTTTTCCTGAAGCGGCACCCGCAGGTATTCCACGCCGGTCTGTCGATAGGCGGTGCGCCATCCGATGTCGTCCTCCGGGGAGCGCTCGACCGTCGCGATCAGGACATAAGCGGCATCTCCGACGGCCTCCGAGGCCTGGATGATCCTGTCGCCGCCGTCATAGGGGTCCTTCTCTATGAAGCCCGGAATCAGGCGGGTGGCGCCCAGAGGGCTGTCGTACCAGACAAGGTCGCCGGTATAGAAATCGGAGAGCTCTACCTCGCCGCCGAGCTTATCTGCGGCCATTACCTCACCGGGACCGGTGAGAAGAATCTTCGGCGGATTGTCGGGATCGCTCCGTTCATTCTCGCCTTCCAGAGGCTTAAGTGCGAGAGAGTCTTCTTTATCCAGGGTTCCCTTCATGCAGGCGAAGTCTGCCAGGAAGTGTCCGGTTCCTTCATACCAGCCGAGCATCAGATAAAAGTCTTCCCCGTCCGGGACAAACTGCTTTATCTCGGCCCAGGATCTGCCTTCCCCGGCCGGGACAAGGCCCAGGCAGAGAAACTTCTCCGTTTCTCCGTCAAACTCCCACACAGAATCCTCACCCTCTCCGTGGCAGAGCCAGATGGTTTTCGGACCGACCATGCCGCAGAACTCCACGCTGGAGAAATCCTCCGCCTGGACAGATGCAATCACCTCGGCATCCTTGATCACCGAGAGAATCTCCGTGCCGCCGTTTCCTTCGGCGGACCAGAAGGCGGCATAGTGTCCGTCTTCGGAGACGCCTTCGATGAGGCCGGGGCCGAATTCTTCGACCGCTCCGGCACCGTCGGGATAGAAGAAGCTGTGGGACAGGCCGTCCCGGACGCCGGTCAGATAGAAGCCGTCGGTGCCGTACCACAGGGGACCATAGCCCTTCTCATCGTAGAAGCGGCTGGTTTCCCCGGTTTCTTCATCATAATACCAGATGGATGTCTGGTTTTCTTCTGCAGTTGTCAGGAAATCACCGAAGAGGGCGATTTCCGGCAGGCCGCCGTTTGCGTAGTTCCGGAAGTAGACCCGGTGTCCCACGCGGACGAAGTTTCCGCCGTTATTCTCCACATCCCG
>DMCD01000044.1:2759-5759 GCA_003445895.1 Lachnoclostridium sp.
GCCTTATCTGCTGTGCCGGCTCCATCCGTCGCCGGTTCTGCCGTCTCATCGGTTTTGCCGGATTCTGCTTCGGAAGACTGCTCCGCGGCTGCAGCCGCGGTTTCTGTCTTAGCGGGAACAGTTGCGGCGTTTTTCCCGCCGCAGCCTGCGAGAAGGAGAAGAGTAAAGGCGGCAATCCACCATTTTTTCATAATGTTAAGTCCTTCCTTTCTGTAAATCTGTCAGGTCCGGGGCTGGAAGACCTTCCCGCCGGAGACACTTTTCTCTTAATTATTATACAGATATGCAGCGGGAGATTCTATGTACAAAAGAATGAATTCTGTACAGAAACCGGGTCTCCGGTATTACAAAAAGATGACGAAAAACCGTCAGAATGCGGGAAAACTTGACATTTAACACTTTTGTAATATAATGGAAACATGTTAAGAAGTGCTTTCAATACCGATTAATAAGCGAGGTTTTGATATGAATTTCAAACATTCCGTACTGGCTGCGGCGGCAGTTGCGATGGCGATCTGCTGCAGTGTCCCCACATATGCGGAAGAGGCAGCACAGGGACCGGCGCTGGAGATTGCCGGCGGGTATGTCGCACCGAAGGCTGAGGCGGAGAAGAGTGTTCCGCAGAAGGTTTCGCTGGGCGATATCAAGGCAGAGTATCTCGGCGAGTTCCGATCGACCGCCTACTGCGCATCGGAGACCGGTTCTGACATGACGGCATCCGGCCTGCATGCGAAGTCCGGTCATACCCTCTCGGCTGACTGGAGCGTTCTTCCGAAGGGAACCCGGGTATACATTGACGGCGTTATCTATACCGTGGAGGACAACGGCGTCTGGGGCAACTCCGTGGATATCTTCTTTGATTCCTATCAGGAGTGCGTCAATTACGGATTACGGCATGTCAGTGTTTACAAGGTTGTTGAGTAAAACAGAAAAAGAGAGCGACCGCTGCAGCGTGTGGAGTTGAAACTCCCGGCTGCAGCGGATTTTTTTTGCAAAACCTGTTGACAAAATCTCTGGGGGGTAATATAGTATGTTCAGTAGATGTTAGCACTCCACATTATCGAGTGCTAACAAGAACAAAGCGAATGCTGCACAGGCAGCAGGAGGAACCATGGAACTGGATGAGAGAAAGATAAAGATTCTGAAAACAATTATCCAGACCTACCTCGAGACCGGAGAACCGGTAGGTTCCCGAACCATCTCGAGGGATTCGGATTTGAAGCTCAGTTCCGCCACCATCCGCAATGAGATGTCGGACCTGGAGCAGATGGGGTATATCATACAGCCCCATACATCGTCAGGCCGGATTCCTTCGGATAAGGGATACCGGTTTTACGTGGATGAGATTGTAAAGGAAAAGGATGAAGCGCTGAAAGAAAAGAATGCTCCTTCCACCGCACTGGTCATCGACCGGGTGGACCGGCTGGAAGACATGCTCCGCCAGATGGCCAAGATTCTTGCGATGAGCACGAATTACGCCACCATGATCAGCGGCCCGAAGACCGACCGGACAAAGCTCAAGTTTGTGCAGCTTTCCCGGGTCGAGACCGGAAAGCTCCTGATTGTCACGGTGCTCGAAGGCGGCATCATCAAGAATTCCATTGTAAATACAGGGGTTGCACTCACCGATGAGGAAATCCTGAACATGAATATTCTTCTGAATAATCATCTGACGGGACTTACCATGGAGGAGATCAACCTGGATGTCATCAGTGCGATGAAGCAGGAGGCCGGGGATCAGAGAGAAGTGGTGGACATGGTCCTCAACGAGGTGGCCGATGCCATCCGGGCAAAGGAAGAAGACCTCCGGATTTACACAGAAGGAGCCACAAATATATTCAAGTATCCGGAACTGTCCGACAGCCGGCAGGCCAGTGAGATTCTGAGCACCCTGGAAAAGAAGGATGAGCTCAGAGATTTCATGGTAGATACCGGCGAACCGGATTCCGAGGGCAACAAACACGGGATTCAGGTGTACATCGGTTCCGAGACCCAGGTACAGTCCATGAAGGACTGCAGCGTGGTTACCGCCAATTATGATCTGGGCGACGGGCTGCGCGGCACCATCGGCATCATCGGTCCGAAACGAATGGATTACGAGAAGGTCGTCGGAACACTGAAGGAACTGATGGATCAGGTCCAGACAACGTTCCGGGACGGCAAAAAGAAGTAAAAGGAGTACCAGGCAGTGGATAACACAAAAGAGAGAGAACAGAATACCGCGGAAGAAACTTCTGAGGTTCTGAAGACGGAAGAGGCAGCGGAGGAGAATAGAGAAGAGACCAAAGCTCCCGAAGGTGCCGGAACAGAGACGGTAGCAGAAGAAGCGGAGGGAGAGACCGCTGCAGAAGAAGCGGCGGCAGAGACGGCTGCAGAAGAAGCGGCCGAAGAGGAGAAGGAGAAGGAAACCGCAAAGGAGCTGTTCCATCACGAGAAGAAAGACCCGAAGGATGAAAAGATTGCGGAGCTGACGGACCGGATGCAGCGCACCATGGCGGAATTTGATAATTTCCGCAAGCGCACCGAGAAGGAAAAGGCAGCCATGTACGAGATCGGGGCAAAGGATATCATCGAGAAGATTCTCCCGGTCCTGGACAATTTTGAGCGCGGTCTTACTACCGTTCCCGAAGAGGAGAAGGAGAATCCCTTCGTCCAGGGAATGGATAAGATATATAAGCAGTTTGTAAAGACGCTGGAAGACATCGGCGTTAAGCCGATGGATGCAGCCGGAAAGCCTTTTGACCCGAACTTCCACAACGCCGTGATGCATGTGGAAGATGAGGAACTCGGCGAGAACATTGTCGCCGAGGAACTGCAGAAGGGCTACACCTACCGCGACAGCGTGGTCAGACCGGCGATGGTCAAGGTAGCCAACTGAATTATGAATTATGACTCCTGCCTCGGGGCAGGCAGATAAGGAGGAAAAGATTATGAGCAAGATTATCGGTATCGATTTAGGTACAACCAATAGCTGTGTAGCAGTCATGGAGGGCGGCAAGC
>DMCD01000044.1:5899-6139 GCA_003445895.1 Lachnoclostridium sp.
TCGGCGAGCCGGCAAAGCGTCAGGCCGTTACCAACGCAGACCGCACCGTATCTTCCATCAAGAGACACATGGGCAGCGACTACAAGGTAGCCATCGACGGCAAGAACTACACACCGCAGGAAATTTCCGCCATGATTCTTCAGAAGCTGAAGGCAGATGCCGAGAGCTATCTGGGCGAGAAGGTAACCGAGGCGGTTATCACCGTACCGGCTTATTTCAACGACGCACAGCGTCAGGCAA
>DMCD01000160.1 GCA_003445895.1 Lachnoclostridium sp.
CAGACAAAGCTGATCTCCTCCCATGACCTGGATATGATTCTGGATACCTGCAGCCGGGTCATCCTGCTCTCGGGAGGGGCAGTTATCGCCGACGGACCGGCACAGGAGATTTTAAGGGACAGAGCACTTCTGGAAGCCCATCACCTGGAGCTGCCCCTTTCGCTTTCCGGCGGGAATCGGTGAGGGTACATTTCCGAATCGGAAGCCGGGAAAATATTTTTCGTGCAAACTAAATAAAAATTCTTACGATTCGCCGGGACGATCCAGTTCCCGGCGAATCTGTTTTTGTTCAATTCGCCAAATCTGAAAAAGAAGATTGACATATTGCCTTCTGTACGGCATAATGAGTGCACACTGTCGGGAGGGTTCCAGGAAGCAGTCTGCGTCCAGCCCTCGGAATCGGCAGTTTCTGGAATCAACCGGACATTCACCGGGAATTCAAAAGGATTTTGAAAAACCCAAAACAAAAAACGAAAAACTGATAACCACAGCAGCAGGATCAGCGAGGTGGCCTATGAATCTGTGCGATTACCGCACGTATCGCCTGTCCTTTGCGGAATGGCTCAGGTATTTTATATCTGCAGCAGGTGCCGCAGCGGCGGCAGCGTACGTGTTTTACCGTTCTTTTGCGGTATTTCTGCTGTTTCTTCCGGCAGCGGTCCTCTGGCCTTTTACGCTCCGGAAAAAGCTGGGAAGAAAGAGGCGGGAGGCGCTCCGGCTGCAGTTCCGGGAGGGGATTCTCGCTCTTTCCTCGGCCCTGGAGTCGGGGTATTCCGTCGAGAATGCCTTTGCGGCGAGTCTTCAGGACCTGCGGGAGATGTACGGGGAGGACGGGATGATCACCCGGGAGTTTGCTTATATCGTGCAGCAGCTCCGGATGAACCGCACCGTGGAATCCCTGCTTTCGGGGTTTGGCGTGCGCAGCGGCGTCGAGGAGATTGAAGACTTTGCGGAGATCTTTGCCGTATCGAAGCGGAGCCGGGGCGGAGTGGTCTCCGTCATTTCCCACGTTACCCGCGTCATCAGCGGAAAGATCGAGGTGCGGGAGGAAATCCTGAACATGACGGCGGAGAAGGTGTTTGAGCAGCGGATCATGAATCTGATCCCCTTTTTCATCGTGATCTATGTGGATATGACCTCCCCGGGCTTTTTTGACTGTATGTACACGACGGCGGTCGGGAGGATAGTGATGACAGTCTGTCTGGCGGTCTACGCCGTATCCATCCTCTTGGCGGAGCGCTTTCTGCAGATTGAGGTCTGAGGGCGTCTGGAGGGATACCTGTGAAAAAGCTGATGAAGAAATACCTGCCGGACAGAAGACAGGTGCTGTGTATACTCTGCGGAGTTTTACTGGCGGCACTGGCCTTCCGGGGAAGAATGCAGGAGGCGGAGCTGGAGGAAGGATACCTTCTTGTCCGGCCGGAACCGGGAGAGGAAGCAAGAACCGAGGAGATTCTGGCGCAGGGGCCGGAAGGAGAGGCAGTACTGCCGGTTGTCATCGGGGCGAGGCAGTATACAGAGTCTGCGGCAGTACAGGAGATGGACCGGGCAGCGGACCGGCTGGGAGAGTCCCTGGCCGGGGAGAATGCCTCCCTGCAGGAGGTGAGAAAACCGCTGGTGTTTGCCCCATCGGACAGCCCGGGCATCTATGCGGAATGGCAGCCGGCGGATTCGGAGCTGATTGATTCCGGCGGCCGTATCCTGCAGGAAGAGGTGCCGGAGGAGGGGAGAGACACGGAGGTGAAGCTCCTTCTGCGCACGGAAGCCTTTGTCCGGGAGTACTCCTTTCCGGTGCGGGTGTATCCCCCGGAGACGGATGCACAGAGCCGGTTTGTGCGGGGACTGTCGGAGGAGATCCGCAGGGAGGACAGAGCGCAGGCAACCGCAGCAAACCTGCGGCTTCCCGCAGACCATGACGGAACACCCCTTTCTTACCGGCGGAAGGTGTCGGGGGACTGGAAGCTCTTTCCGGTGCTGGGGGTGTTGGCCGCGGCGCTTATGCCCCTTCTGGACCGGCAGAGAGAAAAAGAAAAAAAGAGGGACAGGGACCTGCAGATGATGAAGGACTATCCCGAGATTATATCAAGGCTGGTGGTATACACCGGTGCGGGACTTCCGGTGCGGAAGGCCTGGGAAAAGATAGCGGCGGAGTATGAAAAGACGGAGGGCGGTCATTTCGCCTATGACGAGATGACAAAGGCCTGCCATATGATGCGGCGCGGTGTTCCGGAGATCCAGGCCTATGAGAGTTTTGCCGCGGCCTGCCGAAGTCAGCCCTACCGGAAGCTGGCGGGACTCCTTTCCCAGAACATCCGGAACGGCTCGGAGAAGCTGCGGGAGGCGCTGGAACTGGAGATGGAGAATGCCTTTGAACAGCGGAAAAATCTGGCCAGGCGGCAGGGAGAGCAGGCATCCACGAAGCTTCTTCTTCCCCTTCTGCTGATGCTGATGATAGTGATGGTTATGGTGTCCGTTCCCGCTTTTCTGGCCTTCGGGCTGTAGCGGATGCGGGGGAGAAAAGACATAGGGCATACGAAAAGACAGGGACCTAGAAAGGAGACGGGCGATGGGATATGAATGGATGGATGAATGGATGGAATTCCTGCAGGAGGAGGACGGTGTCGGCGTCATCGAACTGGTGCTGATCCTGGTGGTTCTGATCGGGCTTGTGATTGTGTTCAAGAAGAACATCAATACGCTCCTGGAGGGCATATTCAAGCAGATCAACAGTTCTGCAAAGCAGGTCTATTAAACAGCAGTATTTGCCCCGGCGGGGCGTAAGGAGGCAGGATGAGCGCTTCTCAGAAAAGAGACGGGGCAAACGGATCCATAACGATATTCTTATGTCTTACGCTGACCTGTATCATGGCGCTTATCGGCGGGCTTTATGAATCCGCCAGGGCTGCAGGCTGCGGCTTTTACATGCAGATGGCGCTGGACTCGGCGCTGGATTCGGCCGCAGCCTGCTACTTCAGGCCCCTGTGGGACCGATACCGGATCTTCGGTTTCTGGTGCGACGGGGAAGCAGGCCTGGAGGAAACCCTGGAGCCCTATCTCCGGGACTATATGGCAGAGACACCCTACTACCGGCTGGCGGACAGCAGGGTGGAGGCGACGCAGATCCTGTCCCTCACGGACCGGGAGGGAGAATTCTATGAACAGGAAGCGGTGGAGTATATGAAGCTCGGCGTATTTGAGGGAATGCCGGAGGCAGTAGATGCCGCGGAGGCGGGAAATCTCCTGCACCAGGCCGGAAGCCTCGGAAAGGTGCTCGGAAGCTATCGGACCAACGGGAGAGATGTGCTGCGTCTGGAGAAGGCTGCGGAAAATATCCGGGAAAACATGGAAAAGCAGGCGGAAGCGATGCGGAAGGCAGACGATGCCCTGCGGGAAGGGGACGGCGGCGATTTTTCCCGGTATACGGGGGAGCTGCAGGACAGATGCAGGAAGATGCCCGCCCTTGTGAAAAAGTATGAGGCGGAAGCGGACCGGCTCGCCAAACAGCTGAACAGGAGCAGGGAGGAGGCTGCGCCGGAACAGGAGAACATGAGCGGGGGACAGTGGGCCCTGGCGGAGCAGGAGATGGCGGATTTCCAGTCCTATGTGGACCGGAACGGAGAAAGGAGGAAGCAGATTGTACAGGCAGGGACAGATACCGAAGACAACATCCGGATATCGGAGCGGGCAGAAGAACGGGCGGAGGAAGTGCAGGAAATCATCGATTCCTGGGATGATGACGAGGACGATGAGCACGACGAGGAGGATGAGATACAGCTGTGGCGTACGGTGCTGAACATCACGGATGGGTATCACCGGGAGGATAAGGTCAGCACGGTCAGGGGCGAGCAGAACAAAAAGACCATGCATCTGCTGGAGGACCTGGGAAATATGGGGACGGAAGCCATATTTACCCTCTGCATTCCGGACGGAATGACCGTGTCCGGACAGGCGACGGCACAGGAGGATTTCCCGTCTGTTACAGCAGGCGTTTCGGGCGGGCTTCAGTTTCCGGGACAGGGCAAAAACCCGGTTGCGGCCATATTGGACCCGGTGCTGTTTGCCGAATACGGGATCCGGTATTTTCCGTCGGCGGTGGATACGGCATCATCCGCCGGCCTTCACTATGAGACCGAATATCTCCTGGCGGGAAAGGCGGAGGACAGAGAGTGCCTGAAGGAGATTACAAACCGCCTGGTACTGGCCAGGACGGCCCTGAATATGCTCAGTATTCTGCAGGATGCGGAGAAGAAGGCCGAAGCAGAGGCTCTGGCGGCGCTCATTGCGGGGACGACGGTGGTGCTGGCACCTCTGGTGTCGGTGCTGTATTATCTGATTCTCACGGTGTGGGCGATGATGGAGGCGATTGCGGACGTGCGGTGTCTTCTGTCCGGTGGAAAGGTGCCGCTGATGAAGGGACCGGAGGACTGGACCATATCCCTGTCCGGCCTTGTGGAACAGGGGAAAGATGCGGTATCTGCAGGAACAGAAGGGGCCGGACACGGCATGGCTTACCGGGACTGGATGCGGCTTGCCCTTCTGCTGACGGATAAAAAGACGCTGCGGTACCGGATGATGGATATGTGTCAGGAAAACCTCAGGGAACAGAACGGGGATTTCCGGATGGGAGAGTGCCTTTTCCGCATGGAGGCAGAGTTTTCCGGAAAAGGGGTGCTGATTCCCCTGCGCAGAAGATCGGTGAAGGAATATTAGAAAGGAGGTCCGGATGGGCGGCCAGGGCGGAAATTCACTCACGGAAACTGCAGACATAAAAAAAACCAGGTGGACTCTCCAAGTACAAGCGGTTCTTTGCCCCTGCAGAAAAACAGGAACTTCCGCCCTGCCCGGTCATCCGGAAAGGGACTTTGCAGCCTCGCTTGCCCTGGAGGCCTCGCTTGCCCTGAGCCTCTTTATCTTTACGGTGATTCTCATCGCGATCCCCATAGACATGCTGGATACCCAGC
>DMCD01000138.1:0-2431 GCA_003445895.1 Lachnoclostridium sp.
GCCAGCCGGTTAATCTGTGTCGCCATGTAGCCTGCTCCGTATCCGTTGTCAATATTTACCACCGCGATGCCGTTGGCGCAGGAATTGATCATGGACAGAAGCGCCGAGATGCCGCCCAGGTTTGCCCCGTATCCGATGGATGTGGGGACCGCAATCACCGGGTTTCTCACCAGCCCGCCCAGAACGCTGGCAAGCGCCCCTTCCATTCCCGCCACGGCCACCACGCAGTTGGCCTTCTGTATGGTTTCTGTGCTGTGCAGCAGCCGGTGCAGGCCGCTGACGCCCACATCATATACCCGCTCCACCCGGGCCCCGAAGTATTCCGCGGTCTGCGCCGCCTCCTCCGCCACGGGAATGTCCGCTGTTCCGCCGGTGCAGACGGCGATCAGGCCCTTCTTCTCCGGGTTGGGATCCCCCAGCCGGAGAATCCGGGAGATGGGATCATACTCCACCTCCGGCAGTATCTCCTTCACCAGTGCAAACTGATGGGCCGAAGCCCGGGTGCCGAAGGCGGAACCATTTTCCTCTGCCATTCTCCGGTATATGTCCACGAGGAAGGTGTCCGGCTTTCCCGCGCAGAAAATCACCTCCGGAAATCCGCTCCGGAGTTCCCTGTGGGTATCCAGCTTGGCAAACCCCATCTCTTCAAAGGGGGCACGCCTGAGAACCTGTTCTGCCTCCTCCAGGGAGACCTCTCCCTCTTTCACACCTGCAAGCAGTTTTCTGATATCCATGAATCTATTCCTCTCTGTGCGCCGGGTTATGCTGCCGGCGCGCTGTTATCTTCTGTCATTTTTTTCCGGATTCCCTGCCGGTATATCTTCCAGTAGATGAGATAGGTCGCCGCCACCGTAAAAAGGTCTGCCAGCGCCTGTGTCCAGACAATTCCCGTCATGCCGAACAGATGATCCATCACGAACAGCAGCGGAATGTTGAATACCAGCTGCCTTATCACCGCCAGCCAGAAGGAGACGCCTCCCCGGCCGATGGCCTGGAAGAAATGGACCATACTGAAGCAGAGAAACATCAGCGGGGTGGCGAAGCACCTGGCCCGGATATATTCCGTGCCGCAGGCCACCGTCGCCCCATCCCGGATGAAGAACCGGATGATATACGCCCCGAAGACGCGGTACAGCACCACGCAGACCAGGGCGGTGACAAGGCCCGTGATCCTTGCGAACAGGAAAATATTCTCCATCCGCTTTCTGTTTTTTGCCGCATAATTATATCCGACCAGAGGAACCATCCCCAGGCAGATGCCGATGCCGATATTGAGCGGCAGCCGCTCCGCCTTCAGCACGATGCCGATGGCCGCCAGCTCGATGTCTCCGTGGCCCGCCGCATGCATGTTGATGACCACATTGCAGAGGTCAAAGAGCCAGAGCGTCACCGCCGCGGGAACGCCCACGGAAAACAGGGAACGCATGGATTCGGCTGAGGGCCGCTCTCCCGGCGTCCTAAACCGCAGCACCTGGGCCTGCTCCGTTTGTTTCATGACCCGGATAAAGTACAGCGTCACCGCCGTATTGCTGAGCATGGTGGCGACGGCCGCCCCCGTTACCTGCATTCCGTCCGGCAGGATCACGAACATGAACAGCGGGTCCAGGATGATATTCAGGAGGCCGCCCATCCCCAGGCCCAATCCGGCCTGCTTCGAGCATCCCACGCTCCGAAGAAGGTTGGCCATGGTCATGGACATCACGGTGGGAAATCCGCCGATGATGAGGACAAACAGCATATAGCCGGAAGCATATCCGATGGTGCGGTCGCTGGCGCCGAGGAACCGGAGAATCGGTTCCCGGAACAGCAGACAGACTGCGGAATAGGCCAGAGCTGCCGCGCCGGCCATCTGCAGGCTGACTGCAGAAACCCTCCCTGCCTCCGCCTCGTCCCCCGCGCCGAGAAGGCGCGAGATCAGGCTGCCTCCGCCGGTGCCGAAGAGGTTCGCGATGCCCACGGTGAACAGGTATAGTGTCAGCACCAGGGAAGATGCCGCCACCATGTAGGGATTATTGGTGAGTCCGATAAACCAGGTATCGGCCACATTGTAAATCAGGGTGATGAGCTGGCTCATGATGGTGGGAATCGCCATCACCGCCATGGCCCGGGGCACCGGCGCCTGCTCAAACAGATAAGTGCGTTCTGTATTTTCCATATTCTTACCAAACCGGTGGAAAGTATCAGCGTTTAGTATAACACACTTTCCGGCCCTTTCGCCACTTACTCTCCCAGCCATCGGAAAATCCCCCGGTTTCTTCTCAGAAACGCATACAAACGTTGATGAATGGTATGATTTTTTTCTGTACATACCTATTTCAATATGCTATTATGTGAACTGTACGCGAAAAAGTTTGTCAGTTTTTTCACACATATTCTGCAGCGTGACGACTGACATGGAAGGAAGGTATAAAGACATGAAGGGTAATGTTAT
>DMCD01000138.1:2544-2700 GCA_003445895.1 Lachnoclostridium sp.
TTCAAGACCGCCATGGAAAGAGGCTACAACAAGGTTTACGGCATGCGCTACGGCATCCAGGGTTTCATGGATGAGCAGTATGTCGATCTCTCCGATTATATCAAGAATGAGCTGGACCTCTCTCTTCTGAAGAGAACTCCCTCCGCATTCCTGGGC
>DMCD01000138.1:2765-2889 GCA_003445895.1 Lachnoclostridium sp.
CCTGCCGCTACAAGCTGCCGGAGATCCACGAGAATAAGGAAGTTTACGAAAGAATCTTCCAGCTTCTGGACAAGCTGGAGATCGAGGTCTTCATCTATATCGGCGGAAATGACTCCATGGATAC
>DMCD01000230.1 GCA_003445895.1 Lachnoclostridium sp.
TGATCCGGCAGATGTTTCCGGCGCAGCTCCGTCTCCTCCGGCCCGGTCAGATTCATGGCATGCTCCACACAGTGCTGCAGTTCCCGCACATTTCCGGGCCATTCATACATATAGAAAAGAGAAAGCACTTCCTCGCTGAGTCCGGAGATATTCCGGCCCAGCTTCCGGTTCAGCTCCATGATGAAGTTCCGCGCCAGAAGCGGAATATCCTCCCTGCGCTCCCGGAGAGGCGGAATGGTGATGCTGATGACACTCAGCCGGTAGAATACGTCCTCCCGGATGATATGATCAGCCAATGCCTTTGCTGGCGGAATGTTGACGTTGGAAATTACCCGGACATCCACCTTGCGTTCCTCCGTGCCGCCCACCCGGCGCACCATGCCGTCCTGCAGAACCCGCAGGAGCTTTGCCTGCAGGGGAAGACTCATGGAATTCAGCTCATCCAGCAGGAGGGTGCCGCCGTCTGCCAGCTCGAAGAGACCGGCCCGCTTCTCTGCGCCGGTATAGGCGCCCTTCTCCGTGCCGAACAGCATGGATTCCAGCAGGTTTTCAGGGATGGCCGCGCAGTTGATTGCGATGAAGGGCCCGAGGGACCGGGGGCTGGCGTTGTGGATGCTCTGGGCGAACAGCTCCTTGCCTGTGCCCGTCTCCCCGTAGAGCATGATGGGAGAATCGGATTTGGCAAACATGTGGCACTTCCGGATGGTTTCCCGGAGAACGGCGCTCTGTCCGATAATGTCCCGGAATTTGTACTTTGCGAACAGACGGTTTGGACTCTTGGGTTTATTCGGCCCGGGCATCTTCTTACCGGAAGCATCCGGCCCGCCGCCGTCAAAGTTTTGGCCCAGGAGCCGCTCCTGCAGGTCTATCACCTGCTTTGAGAGCTCTTCCACCCGAGACATGTCTGCCGTCAGGCAGAAGACGCCGCAGATACGGCCGTCCCTGTAGATGGGATAGCTGCTGCAGCTGATGTCCAGGGAAGCGCCGTTCCTTGTAGAATAGGTCTGGCGGCAGTTGATCAGGGGCTCTCCGGTCCGGAGAATAACCGGAACCGTCAGTTCATTGAATTTTTCACGGGAGCTGCTGGTCTGCGCTACGGGGTAGACCTCGGTGATATCCTTTCCGACCACATCCTCCGGCAGGAGGGATTCCATCTTCATGGTGGCGTTGTTGATGAGGAGGACCCGCTGCCTTTCATCTGCGAGGATCATGGGTTCCGGGATCAGGTTGATGATGGAGGTCATCATGTCACGGAACACCCCGTCGGAAATGTCCTTAAAACAGACCATGCGGCAGCCCTCCGGGATTTCTATGCCTTCCGGACAGGCACACCGGACCAGATACTTCTGAAACCCGATATTGATATAGTTATCGCCGGTATCCGCGGAGGACAGCTCAGGGACAGCTTCCGCAAACTTCTGTCCCTGCAGGGGCTGAGGCCTGCCCAGCAGCTTCTCCGCGGCTGTGTTGGCCTCGATGATATACTGGTCTTTTGAAACGAGAATCATTCCAAGCTCCGCCTGGGACAGGAGCCGCATGGCTTCAATGTAGTTCATTGTTTTTTCCCCCCCGATGAAAGCATGCTCTTTACAGTTTTGTCATAATATATTGTACACCCGTTTTCAGGAGGGAGTTAATGAAAAGTTACGTTAAATTTCGTAAAAGAAGTTGATGAGTGGTTTACAGAATGCGCTTGACCGCTGTATAATCCGAGGGTCAATAACTTATGACGGAAAAGTAATCTGTATTACCGGAGAAAATGATATGTCAGAACGACTTACGCTGGGACTGTTTGTCCTGGCTCTTATTCTTTGCCTGGTAACAGGTCTGCCTATCCTGGCGGCCCTGGCAGCAGGCCTTGTGATTTTCATGCTGTACGGCAGAACGAAAGGGTTTTCCTGGAAGGAGCTTCTGCATATGGCGGTGATGGGCGTGTTCACAGCGCGGAATGTGCTGCTGACCTTCCTTCTCATCGGCATGCTCACAGCCCTCTGGCGCATGGCTGGTACCATCCCAGTGCTGGTTTCCTGGGCTTCGGTGCTGATTAGGCCCTCCATCATCGTACTGATTACCTTTCTGTTAAACTGCCTGCTTTCGGTGCTGACCGGGACCTCCTTCGGCACCTCCGCCACCATGGGCGTCATCTGCGCCACCATGGGACAGGCCATGGGTGCGGACATGCGGCTTCTCGGCGGCGCGGTGGTGGCCGGCGCCTACTTCGGCGACCGCTGTTCCCCGGTTTCCACCAGCGCCCTGCTGGTGTCGGAACTCACGAAGACGAATATATTCGACAACATCCGCAATATGGTGCGCTCCTGCATCGTTCCCTTTGCGGTCTCCGCCCTGCTTTACTTTATGCTGGGACGAAACACTTCGGGCCATGCGGCGGAGCTTAACCTCAGGGAAATGTTTTCGGCCGAGTTTTCCCTTCATCCCGCAGCCTTCCTTCCGGCGGCGGTGATCATGGTTCTTTCGATTATGCGGGTACCGGTGAAGAAAGCGATGATCGCCTCCATCCTGACCGCCATTCCGGCGGCCCTGTTTCTGGAGCACCGGACATTCTATGAGATTCTGCACTGCGCTTATTTCGGATTTGCAGCCGCCGATCCGGCGGTGGCAAAACTGATGAACGGCGGAGGCATCGTCTCCATGTTCCGGGTCTTCGGCATCGTCTGCCTTTCTTCCAGCTACGGCGGCATATTCCGGGAGACTGGGCTGCTGGACGGCATCCGGAACCAGGTAGAGGCCTTCGCGGGGAAAACGACAGAATATGCGGCCACCATGGTGACCGCGGTTCTTACAGGTTCAGTTGCCTGCAACCAGACCCTGAGCATCATTCTGACCCATCAGCTGTGCAGCGGAATCCCGCAGAAAAAGGAGAAGCTTGCCCTGGACCTGGAAGATACGGCGGTGGTGATCGCACCGCTCATTCCCTGGTCGATAGCTGGAACCGTGCCGCTGGCGGCCGTGGGAGCACCGCTTTCCGGATTGCTTTTTGCCTTCTATCTGTATCTGCTTCCTCTGTGGAGAGCGGCAGGATCCTTTGCGGCGGCGCGGAAGCAGTCAAAAATATAACGATAATAATCACAAACAGAATCAAAAAAAGAAGTTCTGCCATCAGCAGAACCTCTTTTTTTACTCGAGTAATTCAATTATATGAAATCAGGTTTTTCAAATTAGAACATGTTGCAGGCAAAAGCGAAGATTGCAAGCACTGCCAAGTAAGCGGAACCAACCATAACATTGAACTTTCTGCTATTCATTGTTAACCCCTCCTGAAAAATTTATATTCAGCAGCTGTCAGAACCAATTTCATGTAAGTATAAGCAGCATCTCCGGCAGTTCCTGTTTGCAAGGCAATAATACAAAAATAGTTTGTTAAAAGGAAGACAAAGAAAATGATGACGCCATAAGATAACATGATGGCAGAATGTTGCTATAAGAATTACTTTGTGGCATAATAGTCCGGGCGCTCGGAACATATCAGAGTGCCGGAAACAGACTGTCGCAGCCGGAATGCTGAGCGGAGGAATCCCATGGATGACAGAAAAATACGAAGCCTTCTGACGGTGCTGGAGACCGGGAGCATCAGCTCCGCAGCCGAGATCCTGAACGGCACCCAGTCGGGCATTACCCAGACCATGAACGCCCTGGAGGCGGAGCTGGGCTTTAAAATATTGTATCGTACGAACCGGGGCGTGACGCTCACCGAGGCGGGTGCAAAGATCCTGCCGCTGCTCATGCAGCTGGATGAGGACTTCCGGGCTCTTGAGCGGGAGAGCAGGGAGATCGCCGCAGGAAGAGGCATTCCGATTCGCATCGGGACCTATTCCAGCATTGCCAATGCCTGGCTGCCGGATATATTGTCCAAATATGAGGAGCGCCATCCGGAGATTTCCTTTGAGATCATGGTCAGCTCCGACAAGCTGGCAAAGTGGCTTTCGAAGGGAAAGGTGGATATGCTGCTGGCCGATGAGGAGCTGGGAGCGGGATTCCGCTGGTTCCCTATCATGCAGGACGAATATATGGCGGCGGTGCCGATCGGCTCGGTCATCGCCCAGAGAAGTGCTATCACAGAGGATGAGCTGCAGAAGTATCCGATGATCGTCAGTATGATGTCGTCCTACCGGCGCTACCGGGAGGCATCGGGTAAAAACGAGCAGAGAGTCATCCGGGTCAGCACGGACGATGATACCACCATCATCCGGATGGTGGGAAGGGGACTGGGGGTCTCCGTCATCGCCGGCCTGAGCAGTGAGGATGTCCCGGCCAATGTCCGCGTCATCCCGCTGGACCCGCCGGTGTACCGCACCATCGGCGTGGCACTGCCGGAACAGCCGCTGCAGGCAGTGAAGGCATTTGCCGACTACCTGGTGAAGAATGAACGGCGGGCTATGGATCGTCCGACTGCAAGATGAGATAATACCACAGAAAGTAAGACAAGGAAGGTTCATATCAATGAGCGACAGAGCAGCAAGAATACAGGGATTTTTCTGGACCATCGCGTCCGCGATCATCTTCGGACTGCAGCCGATGATCTCGATCACCATCTATGAGGAGGGGGCAAATGCGATCTTTGTCTGCTGGGGCAGACTTGCCGTGGCAACCATCGGCATGGCGCTTCTCTGTAAATTTGTGTTTCACAGGTCTTTTGCCATTACGAAGAAAGAATTCGCAAAGCTTCTCATCTGTGCCCAGGGATTTGCGCTGACGCCGCTGTTTCTGTATTCTTCCTATAACTATATGGCCTCGGGGCTGGCGACCACCGTCCACTTCACCTACCCGGTGCTGGTGCTCTTAGGCTGCATGATATTCCTGCACCGGCCCATGTCGAATGTAAAGAAGTTCTGCTGCGTCCTGTGTTTTGCGGGCATCGCCTTTATGAGTGACTTATCCGGCGGCATGAGCGTGACGGGATTTGCCCTTTCCTTTATCTCCGCCATCGCCTTTGCGGGATATATTATTTATCTGGACGGCAGCGGCCTGCAGGAGATGCATCCTGCAAAGCTGGCTGCCTGGCTTTCTCTTATCGGCGCGGTGGAGCTTTTCCCGCTGGTGCTTGCCACCGGCAATATGTGCTGGAATCTGTCGCCGAAGGGCCTTATGTTTCTGGTACTCCTCGGCATCGCCTCCGGGTGCATGGCGAGCACATTTTTCCAGATCGGAACCAAGCTGGCAGGGCCGGCTACGGCTTCCATGCTCTCCACCTTTGAGCCGATCACCAGCATTATCGTGGGGCTTCTGGTATATCATGAGGTGATTTCTCTTCGCTCCGGAATCGGTGCCATCTGCATTCTCATCGCCGTTCTGCTGGTGGCATGGGATGAGTTGAAGGAGGAGTAATACAAACCTGCCGGAGATTGTGATATACTGATTCTGTCAGATAATACCCTGCCTGCATACTGGGAAGATGCACATCGCGGGAGAAACAAGAAGGAGGGAAGGGTCAGATTCATGAATGAGAATTCCGATAACAGAGCTGTAAATGAAAATACCGATAACAGATCTGTGAATGATAATGCCGGCAATTCTGCGGATACAGCAATCGCCAGCCTGCTGGATGCGCCGAGAAAGGGCATTCTTCGGCTGATTTTCAGCCGCGCGCCGCTGTTCCTTATTCTGATGGCGATGCAGCTGTTTATCTTCTTCAGCATTTTCGGATGGATGAAGGAGTATATCCGTCATTATCAGATCGTGCAGATGATCTTTACCTTCATCGTCACGCTCTGCCTGTTCAACTGCCGTATGGATTCCACGGGAAAGCTGACCTGGATGATGATCATCGCCATATTCCCGTTTCCGGGCGCATTTCTCCTGTATTATACCCGCATCAATTTCGGGCACAGGAGCAGTGCCATGCGGACCCAGCGGATTATTGCGGATACGAAGCATATTCTGGACAAGGATTCCTCTGTTCTGAAAAGACTTGAAAATGATTCGTACGGGACGGACGACCTGGTGCGTTACGTCAACCGGACCGGTTCCTTCCCCATGTACGACGATACCGAGGTGACCTACTTCCCGACGGGAGAGGAAAAGTTTGCGGCGATGCTGCCCGAGCTGGAAAAGGCGGAGCACTACATCTACCTGGAATACTTTATTATAGAAGAAGGCTATATGTGGGGCCGGATACTGGAGATTCTGGAGCGGAAGGCTGCCGCCGGCGTGGACGTGCGCGTCATGTACGACGGCACCTGCGAGCTGTCCACCCTGACCTTTGACTATAAGAAGCGGCTGGAGAGTGTGGGGATTAAGGCGAAGGTATTTGCCCCCATGACCCCGGTGCTTTCCACCCATTACAATTACAGAGATCACAGGAAAATCCTGGTTATCGACGGAAAGGTTGCCTTCAACGGCGGCGTGAATCTGGCGGATGAATATATCAACCGCAAGGTAAGGTTCGGCCACTGGAAGGATACGGCCCTGATGCTGAAGGGAAGTGCCGTGAGAAGCTTTACCCTGATGTTTCTGCAGATGTGGAACATCACGGAGAGAGTGCAGGACTACCGCGTACTTAAGGAGAAGCCGGAGGCCATTGCAGAACAGAAGATACCGGGAGAAATGCCGGCTGCACCGGATAAAAACCTGGGATTCGTCATGCCCTACGGCGATGTGCCCTACGATGAGGACAAGGTGGGCGAGACCGTCTACATGGACATCCTCTACCGGGCGGCTGATTATGTCCATATCATGACGCCGTACCTGATTCTGGACGGAGAACTGGAGCAGGCCCTCTGCTACGCAGCCCAGCGCGGCGTGGACGTGAAGCTGATTCTTCCGGGCATTCCGGACAAACCCTACGCCCTGGCGGTCGCCAAGTCCCACTACGAGGAACTTATGCGGGCCGGCGTAAAGATCTACGAGTATGTCCCGGGCTTTGTCCACGCGAAAGTCTTTGTCAGCGATGACCAAAAAGCCGTGGTGGGCACCATCAACCTGGACTACCGGAGTCTCTACCATCACTTTGAGTGCGCTACCTACATGTACCGCACGCCATGTATCCCGGAGATCGAAAAAGACTTCCAGGAGACCCTGGCAAAATGCCATCCGATCATCCCCGGAAGCGAAGAAAACGACAGCCTTTACTATCGGCTGGTCGGTCCTCTGCTGAAAACCATCGCGCCGCTGCTGTAACAGCGGCGCTTTTTCTTTGGCTGATACAGTACTTATTTCTTCACACTTTCCGAAAAATCAATGATCGCCTGGACACATTCCTTCCGGAATGCCTCATATTCCTCCGGATGGTCTGTCGTATCGATGCGGAATTCATCTCCGTTTTCGAAGGTGACCGTAACCTGCCATTCTTCTTCGGCAGAAGAATCCACCGAATCGGTCCCGTTCCACTCTGCGATGTGATACTTCTTGAGGATTTCCAGGAACGTGCCGAAGGGCAGTTCACTGTCAGAATCACCGTAATCACCGTAATCTGTGCCTTTTTCAGCAAAGTCGCCCTCCGGGTCCCGCACAAGGAAGCTCCATCGGCCTGTGCTGCGCTTAAACTCCAGCCGGTACCAGCGGGAGAGGTGGTTAGCATGGGGCGGCGCAAAGCTGATGGAGAGGAAGGTCACCTCGGAATCCGGGAATTCGCGGACATACTCCCCGGAAGAACCTTCATGGGCCTCAAAGAAATCCTGCAGAAGGAGGAATACTTCCGAAGCATTCTCCGGCTCTGCATTGTATCCGCGGGCCGAAACCGTCTGCCCATCGCTCATATGAATCTTCAGCACAAAGGAAGAATCTCCGTCCAGAAGGCCGGGGTCATTGCTCTTTGATTCATCAAAACCATCCCAGGAGAGGATGTCCAGCGAGAGGAGGTCGGATGCCAGTTTTCGCAGCTCTTCTTCGGTGACAGGGGATTCCTTCGCGTCACTCATGCAGAGATAGCCATCATCCCCCTTCTGAATGGTGTACCAGGGCCCCATCCAGGAACCTTCCCGGTGGAACTTCAGGGCATCGATAAAAGGCCCGTTGTCTGCAGTAACCGGGTCGCCCTCTGGGGCGATGGGGTCCTCCTCCGGCAGGGGTTCTGCGGCAGCGGTATCTGCGGCGGAAGTGCTCTCTTCCAAAGAAGCAGGTTCTGCGGTCTGTACCGCGCTTTCCCCCGCTGTTTCCCCGGCAGCCTTTCCGGTGCATCCGGTAAGCAGGGCAAATGCGCCCGTCACAGCTATCATCATAAGAAGTGCAGGCATGCGAATCGACATGGTCTGGTACCTCCCTTCGATCTGTAAAAGGAATTCTGCATTCATCATACCATGGGGACGACTTCGGCCGCAATTCTCCCAAAGATGGAAAAAACGAATTGTCCGGACCCGGGATTCCTGTTACACTTGAGAAAAACAGATGCGAGGTGTTTTCCTATGAATAAGCGAAAAATAGAAGTATCAGAAATTGCAAATGATATCGTAAAGGCCCTCCCGGCCGGCATTCTCATGACCACCAAGTCCGGAGAGAAGGTAAACTCCATGGTTATCGGCTGGGGCATGGTGGGCTTCAACTGGCGCAAATGGGTCTTCACGGCCTTTGTCCGCGAGAGCCGCTATACCAAGGGACTGGTGGATGCCAATCGGGAATTCACGGTCAACATCCCGGTAGGTGCGGCTGATAAGAAGGCCATCGCCATCTGCGGCGCAAAGAGCGGAAGAGACATGGATAAGATCGCGGAGGCCGGCCTCACCCTGGTGGATCCGGAAGTCATCTCCGTGCCGGCCGTCAAAGAATTCCCCCTGACCCTGGAGTGCCGCGTGCTCTACCAGCAGGAGCAGGATCCGGCCGCACTTCCGGAGGATATCCGGGAAGGACTCTATCCGGCGGATGAAAGC
>DMCD01000103.1:0-4082 GCA_003445895.1 Lachnoclostridium sp.
GCGAGAAAGCTGCAGAATGATCTGAAAAAGACGGAGGATGAAATCCACCGTCTTGAGACCAGAGATCAGGAGATCGACGAACTCCTGTCTCTGGAAGAAAATTATTCGGATGCTGCAAAGCTTGTGGAGCTCAACGATGAAAAACAGCAGATCGCCGGACGCCTCGAAACACTGTATGCACAGTGGGAGGAACTGGCGGAACAGACAGAATAACCGAACACTTTATTCCAAAGCAGCGGCAGGTCCGCTGCTTTTTCTGTTCAGCAGCTCCTCATCTCCCGCCGGGCCGCGAATCTCCAGGCCTTCGGTATCCATGGCCATCATGGTTCCGTCGTCATTCATCTCCCCCTCGTTGGGCTTGCGGTTTTCGGCATAGATTCCCAGAAGCCGCTCCAGCTTTTCCACGCCGGCCGGATCGATGCGCCTCCAGTCCGAGCGCACGGCCGGATTGCAGTAATCATCGAACATGGCCGCAAACTGTCTTCCCGGATCGGCCTCATACCAGGAGGAATGGGGCTCCGCCGCATCACTCTCCTCGAGAAACTGATAATAATCCGCCAGCACGTCCGGGTCTTCCTCCACCATCAGGGAGATAAACTCACCAAAGCCCGCCGGCAGCGCCGCCGGATCCGTAAACTTCAGTTTTTTGTAGTTTTTATCCAGCTTATACCGGATGTAATCAATTCCCTTATCCGTGGCCGGTGCAGAGAAGTAATTCCGGTCCGTATAGAACATCAGCTCCCAGCCCTTCTCATGGAACAGGCGGATGAATGAGGACGGAATCTCCGAGCAGACCTCCGTGATTTTCGCTTTTTCCTGTGTGTAGGGACGGCGGTCGCCGAAGATGGTGATATCCCGGGATGCCACATGGGTGCCGTCCGCGTCATAGTACCGGAGTTCTTTATAATTATCCGAAACCAGCTTTCCGTTGGGATAAAAATCATAGAGCTTCCCGTCAATCATGTGGCGGGATCCCTGGTACAGCCTTCCCCGGCTGTCAAACCAGTACCAGTCCGGACCGGAAGAAAGCCATCCGGTGTGGAATGCTCCCGTCTCATCGGCAAAGTACCAGTCATTTCTGTCATAGTCCAGAAGCCAGCCGCTGGCCATCGAGCCGTCGGAATGAAAGAAGTAGTACTGCCCGTTAATCCTGGTCTGGTCCGTTGCCATTTCCCCGAAGGAATCAAAGTAATACCATTTGCCGCCGTCATAAAGCCAGGCCTTCGTAAGATAATTCCCGTCTTCTGTGCGGTAGCGCCAGGTCTTCGACGACTCCTCCCAGGTGCCGGCCGGCTCGCCGGCCAGGGCAGAGAGCGGTGCCGCCAGGGAGAGCAGAGCCGCCAGGCCTGCCGTCAGAATCCGATATTTCGCCTGCATCTCTTCTCTCCTTTCTTTTCTTCCGTACCTGTGGTATCATAATTACTGCTTTTAATAAACGGAGGTCCTGCCCATGAAACAGAAAGCAGCACTGTGTGCAGTTATCCTGATTGTCCTGTTATATCTCTCCACCATCGTCTTTGCTCTGATGAAGAGTCCGTACGCCGAGGGGCTTCTTCTGACCTCGCTGTTTCTCACGATTGTGGTCCCGGCGCTTCTCTACGGATATGTCATGTTTATCCGCATTTCCCGCAGGAACCGGGAGAAGGACGATACTGCCGATTAATATTAAGGTGAAAGCCGGACACATCCCTGGAGGATGGTCCGGCCTTTTTACGTTTTATCGCTTGATGATTTCATCTCTTCCCGGACCATTGGAAACCATGGTGATGGGCGTTTCAATCAGCCGCTCGATTTCCTCAACATAATCCCGGCATGCCTTCGGAAGATCCTCATACTTCTTAATGCCGCGGATATCGCACTTCCATCCCGGCATGACCTTCCATACGGGCTTTGCCTTCTCCTGCTTCCAGGCCGGCGGGAATTCCTCCGTGAATTCACCGTCAATCTCATATCCGGTACAGATATGCAGCTCATCCAGATAGCCGAGGGCATCCAGGACCGTCAGAACCACCTCCGTGGTTCCCTGCATCTGCACGCCGTAGCGGGTCGCAACCGCATCAAACCAGCCCACTCTTCTCGGACGTCCGGTGGTCGCGCCGTACTCTCCCCGGTCTCCGCCGTGATTCCGGAGTGTCTCAGCTTCTTCCCCGAAAATCTCGCTGACAAAGGCGCCTGCGCCGACTGCGCTGGAATATGCCTTGACGACGGTGGTAATATTCTTAATCTCATAGGGCGGAATACCGGCGCCTACGGCACCGTACGCGGCCAGTGTGGAGGAGGAGGTAACCATCGGATAGATTCCGTGGTCCGGATCTTTCAGCGTTCCCAGCTGTCCCTCCAGGAGGATGTTCTTGCCCTCCTTGATGGCTTTTCTGAGATATGCCGCCGTGTCGCACACGTAGGGGGCCACGATATCGCGGTATTCCATCATCTCCCGGAACACTTCATCCGCATCCAGAAGCGGCTTGTGGTAGAGGTGCTCCATAAGGACGTTCTTCAGCTCGACGACGCCCTTCACCCGTTCCCGGAGCTCTTCCTCCGGCATGAACAGCTCATTGACCTGGAAGCCGATCTTGGCAAATTTATCCGAGAAAAAGGGAGCGATGCCCGACTTGGTAGAGCCGAAGGATCTGCCCGCCAGGCGCTCTTCCTCATAGGAATCCAGCAGAATATGGTAGGGCATCAGCACCTGCGCCCTGTCGGAAACCAGAATATGCGGCTTCGGAACGCCCTGGGCCTCGATATCTGCCAGCTCCTTTGCCAGTGCCGGAATATTCAGCGCCACACCGTTTCCGATGATGCAGGTGGTATGGCTGTAAAAGATACCGGAGGGAAGCAGATGAAGGGCAAAACGACCATATTCATTGATGATGGTGTGTCCTGCATTTGCGCCGCCCTGAAAACGGATGATGATGTCGGACTGCTCCGCCAGCATATCCGTGATCTTGCCCTTGCCTTCGTCGCCCCAGTTGGCACCTACGACCGCTCTAACCATGGTTTGCCTCCTTATCAGACATTGATTTCCGCTTTTACGCCTAAATCTTCTCTGTTTGCATCCAGGATGGGACAGATGACCTCCGCGAGGAACTCTTCCACCTGCTCCTTCGCACGGCCCGTATACTTAGCCGGGTCAAGGCCTGCCTTCAGCTGCTCCAGCGTCACATGGAATGCCGGATCGGCGGCGATGAGCTCGAGAAGATTGTTGTCGAGGCCCTTCTCCTTCACATTGCGTCCCGCTTCCATCGAAAGCTCACGGATGCGCTCATGAAGCTCCTGGCGGTCTCCGCCGGCCTTCACGCAGTCCATCATGATATTCTCGGTGGCCATAAAGGGAAGTTCGGCCATCATGTGCTTCTCGATAACCTTCGGATAGACCACAAGGCCGTCCACCACATTCAGGTACAGATCGAGAATGCCGTCCACCGCCAGGAATCCTTCCGGAATGCTCAGGCGCTTGTTGGCGGAATCATCGAGGGTTCTCTCAAACCACTGGGTGGATGCCACCAGCATCGGATTCATCATATCGGACATGACATAGTCGGCAAGCGATGCCATGCGCTCGGAACGCATCGGATTTCTCTTGTAGGCCATGGCCGAGGAACCGATCTGGGTCTTCTCAAAGGGTTCTTCCACTTCCTTCAGATGCTGCAGAAGGCGGATATCATTGGAGAACTTATGGGCACTCTGGGCAATTCCCGCCAGAACAGACATCACTCTGGAGTCATTCTTACGGGAATAGGTCTGGCCGGATACCGGATAGCAGCCGGAATAGCCCATCTTCTCCGCAATCTTCTGATCCAGGATGCGGCACTTCTCATGGTCGCCGTTAAACAGCTCCAGGAAGCTTGCCTGGGTTCCGGTGGTTCCCTTCGAGCCGAGCAGCTTAAGAGACCCAAGGACATAGTCCAGGTCATCCAGATCCAGCTTCAGTTCCATCATCCAGAGGGTAGCCCGCTTGCCCACGGTGGTGGGCTGGGCCGGCTGGAAGTGGGTAAATGCCAGCGTAGGCTGTGCTTTGTACTTATCGGCAAATTTTGCCAGTTCGTCCAGAACGCTGATAAGCTTTCTGCGGACCAGCTGCA
>DMCD01000103.1:4235-13502 GCA_003445895.1 Lachnoclostridium sp.
GCGTAAACGTGGGACATGACGTCATGGCGCACGATCTTTTCGCGGGCCTTCGCCTCTTCGAAGTTAATGTCATCCTTGTGGGCAATCAGTTCATCAATCTGCTCCTGGGTAATTCCCAGACCCAGCTCCTTCTCTGTCTCCGCAAGGGCGATCCAGAGTCTTCTCCAGGTACGGAATTTCTTTTCCGGCGAAAAGATATACTGCATCTCACGGCTGGCATACCGCTCGGAAAGCGGGCTTACATATCTGTCATTGTTCCCCATGTCGTCCTCCTGTTAAGGGCTCAGCATTGTCCCTGGCCGGGTCTGCGCCCGAAATCTCGCGGGTGATGCTGAACTCACCGCGGATCAGATTAAACTCCAGCTGCAGGCGTTCCTTTTCCGGTGCATGTCCGGGGAGAACATACTCTATCCGGTGGTCTTCTTCCACCTGAATCAGCAGATCCCGGTATGCGCCGGCAAAGCTCAGATATAAAGCTGCGCAGAAAAGCAGCAGACAGAGTCCCATCCTCTCTCTGCGAAAGCGTATTCTGCGCATTGTTCTCAGGTATCGTTTCAGGTATCGGTAATCAGCAGACTTCCGAACATTATATTCCAATGACATCCTCCATGGAATACATTCCCGGGCCCTTTCCGGCAAGGAACTTCGCCGCGGTGACGGCGCCCTTTCCGAAAATAGCTCTGGAATATGCCGTATGGTTCAGTGTGATAACCTCGTCCTCACCGGCAAAGATCACGTCATGCTCCCCGACGATGGTACCGCCGCGGACTGCCTGGATTCCAATCTCCTTCGGATCCCGCTTTTCTCTCACGCCGGAACGGTCCAGACGGTAATGATAGGCACCGTCCATGGCTTCATTGATGGAATCCGCAAGGGCAATCGCGGTTCCGCTTGGGGCATCGATCTTACGGCGGTGATGCTTCTCCAGAATCTCGATGTCAAAGCCGTTGGGGGCCAGGGTCTTCGCCGCCTCCTTCACCAGGGCAAGGAGAAGGTTGACGCCGAGAGACATATTGGCGGACCGAAGAACCGCCGTCTCCTCCGAAACCTTTCGCATATGCTCCAGCTGTGCCTCGGAAAGCCCGGTTGTGCATAAAACCAGGGGAAGCTTCCTGGCGGCACACCAGTCCAGCAGGGAATCCACCGCCCTGGCGGTGGAAAAGTCGATCACAACATCGGCCTCTTCCATGCATTTCTCCGGGCTTGTGTAAACCGGGAATGTGAACAGGCCTTTATCCTCAATATCAAGTCCCGCTGCAACGATGATCTCATCGTCCGCCTGGGCCAGCTTTGCAATCACCTGACCCATGGCGCCGTTGCAGCCGTGAAGAATCACTCTGGTCATGGAGAGTCCTCCGTATCCATCGTTTAGTCGATCAGTCCATAGTTCTTCAGTTCTCTTCTGAGCCGCTCCTTATTTTCCGGAGCCATCTCAACCAGCGGCAGACGGTATCCGCCTACCTCTTTTCCCATCAGGTTCAGGGCTTCCTTTACCGGAATGGGGTTGGTCTCACAGAACAGAGCCTCAATCAGCGGAATGGCTTCCAGCTGCATTCTGGCGGCCTCGGCCACATTGCCGTCGAAGAAGTTCTGGCAGATATCATGGGTCTGTCTCGGCGCAACATTGGACAGCACGGAGATGACACCCTTTCCGCCCAGGGAAAGGATGGGAACGATCTGGTCGTCATTGCCGGAATACAGGTCGATCTTTCCGTCAGAGACAGCCATCATATGAGCAATTTTGGAGAGATTGCCGGATGCCTCCTTGATGCCCACGATGTTCTCTACATTTTTGCAGAGCCATGCCGTGGTCTCCGGCTCAATATTGATGCCCGTACGGCTCGGTACATTGTAAAGCAGGGCCGGTACCTTGACGGAATCGGCGATGGCCTTGAAGCTGGCGATCAGTCCCCGCTGGGAGGTCTTATTGTAATAGGGTGAAACCAGAAGAAGTCCGTCCACGCCGGCTTCCTCCGCCTCGGTGGAATACTGGATCGCGGACGCGGTGCTGTTGGAACCGGTACCGCCGATCACCGGGATTCTGTGCTTCGTAACCTCTACGGCAAAGCGGATGGCGTCAATATGCTCCGGCTCGGTGAGGGTGGATCCCTCGCCTGTTGTGCCCACTGCGATAATGCAGTCGGTGCCGCCGGCAATCTGCTCTTCGATCAGTTCTTCAAACTTATCATAGTTAATGCTGCCGTCTGCGTGCATCGGTGTGACGATGGCAACGCCTGCGCCTTCAAAAATAGCCATGATTATTCTCCTCCTGCTCGTTCTTTGTCCTTCCGGCTGATCATCGCTCTCTTTCGCAGAAGCGGATCGAGAATCTTCTTCCGGATGCGTAGACTCTGGGGCGTTACTTCCAGAAGCTCATCGGTATCGATGAAGTCAAGGCACTGCTCCAGGCTCATGATCTTCGGCGGTACCAGACGAAGGGCCTCGTCAGCGCTGGAAGAACGCGTATTGGTCAGCTTCTTGGTCTTGCACACATTGATTTCAATATCTTCCGACTTTCCGCTCTGCCCCACAACCATGCCGGAATACACCTGGACGCCGGGTCCGATAAACAGGACGCCGCGCTCCTGGGCATTGAACAGGCCGTAGGTGATGGAAACGCCGGGTTCAAAGGCGATGAGGGAGCCCTGCTTTCTATAGGAAAGCTCGCCCTTGAAGGGGGCGTATCCCTCAAATGCGGTATTCAGAATACCGTTGCCCTTGGTATCTGTCAGGAATTCTCCTCTGTATCCGATGAGGCCGCGGGAAGGAATCTCAAACTCCAGTCTGGTATATCCTCCGCCGATGGGGCTCATGCCCTGCAGCTCGCCCTTCCGGCTGGTCAGCTTCTGGATGACGGTTCCGGTAAAGTCGTCCGGCACATCCACATAGGCGATCTCCATCGGTTCCAGCCTGCGGTTTCTCTCGTCGGTACGGTACAGAACTTCCGCCTTGCTGACGGCGAATTCATATCCTTCTCTGCGCATCTCCTCGATCAGTACCGACAGATGCAGCTCGCCGCGTCCGGATACCTTGAAGCAGTCCGGGGAAATCTCTTCCACCCGGAGGCTGACATCCGTGTTCAGCTCACGGAAGAGTCTCTCGCGGATATGGCGGGAGGTGACAAACTTTCCTTCCTTGCCTGCCAGCGGGCTGTCATTGACCATGAAGTTCATGGCGATGGTCGGCTCGGAGATCTTCTGGAAGGGAATGGCCTCCGGTGCTTCCGGAGAACAGAGGGTATCGCCGATATGGATATCCTCGATGCCGGAGATGGCTACAATCTCACCGACAGATGCCTCGTTCACCTCCGTCCGGGCCAGGCCGTTGAAGGTATAGAGCTTGCCGATCTTGACCTTCCGGAATTTGTCCGGCTCATGGTGGTTGACAATCACGCACTCCTGATTGACCTTCACGTGGCCGTTGTCAATCTTGCCGACGCCGATGCGGCCGACATATTCATTGTAGTCAATGGTGGAGATCAGCATCTGGGTGCCTGCATCCGGGTCGCCCTCCGGTGCCGGAATATGCTCCAGGATGGCATCAAACAGAGGCTTCATGTCCTCCTCCGGTCCGTCCAGGGTCCGCTTTGCAAAGCCCGCCTTGGCGGAGGCAAAAACAAAGGGAGAATCCAGCTGCTCATCGGAGGCATCCAGATCCATGAAGAGCTCCAGAACCTCATCCACCACATCCTGGGCTCTGGCATCCGGACGGTCAATCTTGTTGATGCAGATAACGGCCGGCAGATCCAGATCCAGCGCACGGCGAAGAACAAACTTGGTCTGCGGCATCGGTCCCTCATAGGCATCTACCACCAGAACCACGCCGTCCACCATCTTCAGAACACGCTCCACTTCGCCGCCGAAATCCGCATGTCCCGGAGTATCCACGATGTTGATCTTCACATCGTTATACATAACTGCTGTATTCTTGGAGAGGATCGTGATGCCTCTCTCCCGCTCGATATCGCCGGAGTCCATAACACGATCCACAACTTCCTGATTCTGTCGGAACACGCCGCTCTGGCGCAGCAGCTGATCCACCAAGCTGGTTTTGCCGTGGTCAACATGCGCGATAATCGCAACGTTTCTGACATCTTCACGCTTAATTCTCATAAAATCTCTCTGTATGTCCTTTCCTTACGCCAAATAATGCCCAAAATCGACAGCTATATATTTTAGCATTAAACCCTATATACTTCAAGCATTTCTCAGGACAGGACCATGTATTTGCCGCTTTGCTCCCCCAAAACCGGACGTCCGCCCTCTTCGATGGTGCATCTTCCCCCTGTGGCGTCGGTCAGCTTCTTTCTCACCCGTTCTTCATCCGCCGCCGGAAGAAGCACCGTGGATGTCACCCGGTCCGTATACTCGGTATTCTCCTGGGTCGCCTTCTCCTCCACGAGAATATACTGGATCTTTCCAAGGTCCGTATAATCCGAAGATATCACAAGACGCACACCCTCGATGCAGGTCAGCAGCACACAGTTTTTGAGCCCCTCCCGGACCGCGCCGCCGTAGGCCCGCACCAGGCCGCCGGTACCGAGGAGCGTACCTCCGAAATACCGTGTGACCACCGCCATGCAGCCCGTCAGTCCTTCGCCGGTCAGCACGTCCAGCATCGGCCGGCCGGCCGTTCCGGACGGTTCCCCGTCATCGGAGCAGCGGGTCAGATCCCCGCGCTCCCCCAGGACAAAGGCCGAACAGTGATGGCGCGCGTCCCAGTACTTTTTCCGGATTTCAGCCAGAAACTGCGCTGCCTCCTCCTCCGATGCGATCGGACGGAGGGTTGCGATAAAGCGGGACTTTTTCTCTACAATCTCGCCCTCTCCGCCTTTATAAAGAATCTTCCTTCCGTCCATCCGTCACCTCGTTTCCTGTCTGCTGCTTCTGCAGCAGGACTGCAGTTATTCTTCTTCCTCTGTCTCTTCTTCCTCATCTTCCCTGTTCTCCCGCTCCGGGTCGGTTTCCCGGGCGTGGGGGTCATGAAGAATGCAGTAATCCGGCATGACATAGAGGGTATCATCGGTATCGCCCTCATTCTCCGGCACAACCATAAAGGTCTTCTGCTCGGTCTCCTCCGCCGGACACTTGTCCGTCGACCGCTCGCCGGATTCCTTGCATATGGTTACCCGGACATGACGGTCACAGACCTCGGTCGGAACCGTTCCCTGGGCAAAGTACTCGGTATAGACCGGCGTACCCCTGGGATCGTTCTCACAGACCCCCGCCACAGGAAGCTTCCCCGACTTGCGGCAGACTTCCGCTTCCACGATATCTGCCGGGCGGAGAAATCCCGGATCGTCCATTCCGTCGTGAATTCTCGTCATGATCCGGTTCCATATGCGCTTGTGGTAATTGGTTCCGCCGTTGTTGATGCCTGCATCCGCATTCTTCAGGGTCTGGTTGGCATCGCAGCCGCCCCAGATTCCCGCTGTGTAATAGGGCGTATATCCCACAAACCAGACGTCCACATTGTCCGAGGTGGTGCCGCTCTTGCCGGCACAGCTCATGCCGGGAATGGCCGCCGCCGTTCCGGTGGAGTGGATGCCCACGCCGAAGGTCTGGTACAGCGTATTGGCCTTCATGGATTCCGCCATGGCATCCGTCAGCAGCCAGGCGGTAGACTCCTTCAAAACCTGCCGCTTTTCGGGCACATTGTCCAGTATCAGCTTCCCGTTGCGGTCCGTAATCCTCGTAAAGAAAAGGGGCTTCCGGTAAATGCCGCCGGCCGCAATAGTCGCAAAGGAATTCGTCAGGTCCAGGTTTGTGACGCCCTTCGTGATGCCGCCCAGCGCCGTGGAAAGATTCAGATCCTGCGCCGAAAGCGTGGTGATTCCCATACGCTTTGCGTAATCTACGCCCAGCTGCGGCGTCACCGTCTCTGCCATGCACTTCAGGGCCACGATATTCATTGAGTATATAATGCCGTCCCGGATGTTCTGGTAGCCGGTCCAGTTATCACCCCACCAGTTTTTGAACACCTTCGAACCGAAGGAATAGGGGGCATCATAATAGGTTGTCGCCAGTGTCGCCCCGCAGGTATCCAGGGCCGGCGCAAAGGTCGTGATAATCTTGAAGGTGGAACCCGGCTGCCTCAGGGTATCCGTGGCCCGGTTCAGGGTCCGGCTGGCATTCTTTTCGCCGCGGCCGCCGGAGATGGCGCGGACATAGCCGGTCGACTGTTCGATGAGCACGAAGGATGCCTGGGGCTCCGGAACCACATTCAGGGTTTCGCCCAGGACCGTATCCTGCTCGGTTACGACAGAATTCCGGTACTGTTCCACCCAGGCCTTAAGCTCTTCTTCGGTGTTGAACAGTCCGTCAAAGCCGGGATAGGCGCCCGACTGCCGGATAAACCGGTGCAGATGCTCCTGGCTGTAATGGTTTGTTGTGCCGTCGGCGCTCTTCACCGAGAGACGGTATTCCGCCGAAAACCGTTCCGCGTCATAATTGGCGGGATTCTTCATCTCCTCATCGACAATCGCCTGGAGATCCGGGTCCTGGGGCGTATAGATGCGCAGGCCGCCGGTGTAGATCATATTGTAGGCCTGGGTGTCGGTGTAGCCGTACCGCTCCTTCAGCGCATCCTTGACCTGTTCGATCAGCTCGTCGGTATAATAGGAATAGGCGCTGCGATGCCCGGTGGTCTCCACGTTCACATTCTGAATGCGGTCATACACCTTGTCTGAGAGGGCCATATCCTGCTCCTCCCGGGTAATATAGCCCTGCCGGTACATCTCGCCGAGGATGACCTCCCGGCGGGAATTGTTCTCTTCCGGATGGGTGATGGGATTATACCGGGACGGATTCTGGGTAATGCCTGCGATAACGGCGCACTCCGAGAGCGTCAGGTCCGCCACGTCCTTTCCGAAGTAGCGCATCGCCGCGGATTTTACGCCCAGGGTATCATTTCCCAGGTTAATGGTATTGAGATAATTCGTGAGGATCGTCTTCCGATCCATGGTTTTTGTCAGCTGCAGCGCCAGATACTGCTCCTGGATCTTTCGCTCTAACCGGGCACCGCCGCTGTTCTCCATGCCGCCTTCAAATACGGTATTCTTGATCAGCTGCTGGGTAATGGTACTGCCGCCGCCGCTGTAGCTGTCCGTAAGGATTCCCGTAATGGCGCGAAGAATCGAACGGAAATCGATGCCCTCGTGCTGCCAGAATCTGGAATCCTCGATGGCGACAAAGGCATCCACCAGGTCCTGGGGAAACTCATCATACTTTGCCTCGACCCGGTTTGCATTGGATCCCACCAGCCGCTCGGCTTCATCGCCTCTGCTGTTGTATATGACAGAGTAGAATCCGGTGGGCACCACCCGGTTCGGGTCAAATTCCGGGGTATTATCCAGAATTCCCCGAAGCATCCCGTATCCCACAGACGCCGCTATGACGGATGCGGAAAGCACGGTCACCAGAATCAGCGTGCCGGCGATGGTGGAAAACTTCCGCCGGTACTTGATGCTCTGGGAATTCAGTTCCTCCAGCTTCCGGTTTACGGATTGTTCATCATAATTCATTCTCAGCCAACTGCCTCCGGTTCCTCCGTCTCCCCGTTTTCTGCGGATTCCTCTTCTGCCGGAATGCTCTCGGGAACCGGATTCCCGGTTCTCGGTCCCGCGGACGGGGAAAGCTCTTCTAACTGGGTTCTTGCGGGAGATGCCTGCTCCGATGCGGCAAACTCCGTGACAACCCGGGTAAAGTACTGGATCGCGGTCTCATTCTCATCCACACTCTTGTGCAGAATTCCGAGGTAATACAGCACCTTGGGATTATCGGGCCGGATGGTCAGACAGGTTTCATAGAGGGCAATGGCATCCCGGAACTTTCCGGAATTCCAGGTCTCGTAAGCCTGGTCCTCCAGGGTCTGGTATCCCGCCGTCGCCACCTCCTGCCGGAGTCCGTCTGCGAACTGCCGGATCTCGTCATCCGCAATCAGCGATGTGTCAAAATCGGCGTACAGAGCCGCCGCCGTCGCCAGATCCCCGTTCCGGTAGGCATTGTTCATCCGAATCAGCGTTCCGTACTGGCTCATGGCGCTCTCTTTATTGTTGAGGATATTGTCCAGCTCCGATTCTGCCTTCTCCTTGTCCTCCAGGTACTGGGCGTTTATCTTTTCCAGTCCCGCGATCTCTTCATTCTTCTGATTCAGCTGTTCATTGTAGGCCAAAAGCTCCTGGGTATGGGCTGCTGACTGCTGGCGGAGTCTCGTGGGCATGACCAGGAAGAATATAGCCGCCGCCCCGAGAAGCAGGCCGGCAATGATAAGAAGCACCGACTGTCTTCCGGTATTCTCCTTATAGGTCGGCGGGATAATCACATCATCAGCCTGCATGCGCCGGTGGGAATAGGTATTGGCAGGTCCCGGGGTGCTCTCTTCCTCCTCCCGGTTCATGGAAGAACGGATATGGGCCAGGTACCACTGGGCCTTCGGATTCCCGGCATCGATGCGCAGGGTGCGCAGCAGATACCGTCCCGCCTTCGCGTATTCTCCCTTCTGGATGCAGAGAAGTGCCATCAGATTCTGTGCCTTCACAAAATCATCTCGTTTATCCACCACGCTGCTCAGCTGAACCGCCGCCAGGTCCGGATTCCCGTTCTGCGCCTGCTGCAGCGCGCTGTTATAGCGCCGGATATCGGCATCCAGCTCGTCCAGCACATCCTGATTCTTCTGCGCCCGCTCCAGATAGTAGGAGGCCCTGTTGTTCCGGTCCTGGAAATTGGTACTGATAACCCAGTGCCGGAGAGCTTCCGCGGTCTCACCCATCTCCATGCAGATAAGACCCAGAAGATTCCTGGCTTCCGTGTGATACTTATTCAGATTGAGGCAGGTTTTCAGCATGCCGACCGCACCGGTCAGGTCCCGGATCTGCGCCAGCCGCAGCCCTTCGTTATAGAAGCTGTTGGAAATCTTGCGTATCTCTTCTGTTCGAATCATTTTCCTAATCCCGCATCTGTTTCATCAGTTCCAGCATAATATCGGACATGTCCGTCAGGTCCGCCTCCACAATGGCATCCCCCACGGCGCTGACCTCCAGGCTGGGCTGGTAATGGCTCAGTTCTTCTTCAAAATCTATAATTCTGTCATCACTCATATTTTTTCTTCTCCATAAGGCTGCATCGCCGACTTGATCTCACCGATGAGATACAGGGATCCCGCACAGAACAGCAGATCCTCTGCCTTTTTCTTCTCCAGAACTTCCCGCATGGCATCCGCCGCATCGGAATTGACCGAAATCTCTGCCGTATCGCCGAACACCCGGCG
>DMCD01000092.1 GCA_003445895.1 Lachnoclostridium sp.
ACTCCAGCGTGTTGCCCATACTGCCAAGGAGCATCTCCAGGTTCTGTTCATGAAGCGCCCGGATGAGTCCCTCCGTATCGGGCTGCATGGCACGGAATGCCTGCGCCTCCGGTGAATCATCCTCCGCCGCCGGCATCACAAAATCCAGCTTCGTGTAGATCTCCCGGGTTGAGACGGAAAAGCCGGGTTTTGCGATGAGAATGGGGCAGGGCATCATCGGCGGAAGCTCCGTTAATACCTCCCCGATCCCCTCTGCCAGCGCCGTTCCGCGGAGGACACAGAAGGGAACATCCGCGCCCAGCTTAAGTCCCCGTTCCATCAGGCCCTTCCGGTCCACTCCCAGGGAAAACAGGCGGTTGATGCCATGGAGAACGGCGGCGGCATCACTGCTTCCGCCGGCCATTCCGCCGGCCACGGGAATAAACTTTCCGATCCGGATATGCACTCCCTCCCGGACATCAAACTCATCCATCAGAAGCTTTGCCGCCCGAAAGGCCAGATTGGTCTCATCCACGGGAAGAAAGGGCAGGCTCGTCTCCAGCCGGATCCCCGGCGTCTTCTCTGCCATCAGTTCCACCGTATCATAGAGGCCCACCGACTGCATGATCATCCGGACCAGATGATAGCCGTCCTCCCGTCTTCCGGTCACGTCCAGGCCGAGATTGATTTTTCCGTGAGCGCGCAGTTTCAGACACTGTTCCATGTTGTATCTCCCATCTGTTGTATTTTGTACTCTGTATACAGTATAATCCTTTCCCCGACAAATGCAATGAACTTATCCCCGGGAAAATGCAATCCGCCGTTCCTGCATCCCCTGTCCGCTTCCCTTTTCTGCCGGCGCAAATCCCAGCCGGTCCGCCAGCCTGGCCGATGCCTGATTCTCCGGGGAAATCACAAGTCTTACCTCACGAAGTTCCAGTTCCTCCCGGGCATAATCCAGAATCGCGCTGCAGGCCTCCAGGGCAAATCCCTGTCTGCGGAATTCCGGATAGATATGATAACCCAGCTCGTCTCCGGTGATGCCCGCTTTCCCGATGATCTTCCCGCTCCTTTTCTCCTCCAGGGCCCAGAGGCCGCACTCGGAAAACCGGTACTGGTTTGCAATGTATGCCCTCCGCGCCTCCCGGTCGGAGAATACGCCGCAGTCCCAGGGGGAGATCTCCTCCAGCGGGTCTTTATCGCAAAACTCCCGGATAAGCAGCCGCTTCGTCTCCGCAATCTCCCAGGGGAGGCCCAGCTTTCTTCGAACCGCCCGCACAAGAAGATTCTCTGTCACATCGTCCGGGTCCTCCACCAGGTAAAGGCAGACTGCCGGCATCTCCCTTCCCGGCCTCCATATGCCAATAGCGGCCCTTCCCGCCGCATCTGCGGCGAGAAGAGCCTCTCTCTCATCTGATATCACTGCCGTCAGCAACTGGCCGGCAGTGATGATCCGTTTTTCAATTACCATGGTCTCAGACCTTCTCCGGCTCCGGATACTCCACGCCGAAGGTCTCCACCGTCATCTTCTTAATCTTCTGTTCCTTTAACGGGCGGTCATTCCAGTCGGTGCGGACCGTCGCGATCTTGTCCACGTTCTCGATGCCCTCAACCACCATGCCGAAGGCCGCATACTGGCCGTCCAGGAAGGGGGAGTCCTCATGCATGATGAAGAACTGGGAGCCTGCGGAATCCGGAACCTGGGTTCTCGCCATGGACAGCACGCCCTTGGTGTGCTTTAAGTCATTCCGGAAGCCGTTCATGCCGAACTCACCGCGGATCTCATAGCCCGGGCCGCCCATGCCGGTTCCCTCCGGGTCTCCGCCCTGAATCATGAAGCCCTTGATGACCCGGTGAAAGATCAGGCCGTCATAAAAGCCCCTGGAAGCCAGGCTCAGGAAATTGTTGACCGTATTCGGCGCCACCTCCGGGTAAAGCTCTGCCTTGATGATGTCGCCATTTTCCATCTCAATTGTTACCATCGGATTGCTCATGTCTGTTCCTCCGTTTTCTTATATTCTTCCGCCATCAGCTGATGACAGGTAAAATACAGTATCTGATAGTCCTCCGAAACCCGGCGCAGAAACTCCATGCCGCGGGCCTGCTTATTATCATCCAGGTTGACAAAGGGGTCGTCCATGATGAGGAAGGGCTTTTCCTCCCGGTACATCGCATCCACCATCGCCATGCGGCTGCAGATGCCCACCAGGTCCTGGTAGCCGGCGCTTAAAAGCTCCGTATCCCGGAGTGCTCCGTCCTCCATCAGCGTGACGTTCAGCTTCGAATCCATCCGGAACGCATCCGCGTCCTGGCCGGTCAGCATGGTGAAATACCTGCCGAAGCTGTTCCGCACCGGATCCATATAGCGGACGGAAAAGTGCTGCATAGCCCGCTCCAGGTACTTCCGGGTATCGCCCAGAAGGTCATACCGGTGCATTCTGCTGTCGATATCGCGGGCGATGCTGTCGCCCAAAGCTTCCTTCTCGCCCAGGTCATCCAGCTGCTCCCGGATGCCGTCCAGCTGTCTGGAAAGTCCCGCAATCTCCTGATCCAGCATATCCTCTCTTACGGCCAGCTCCTCCCGCTTCCGGTTGAGGTCCGACACGGAGGATTCCGCCGCCGTCCGGGCCTGGGCCCGGAGAGACTCGAGATCGTAATTCTCCTCGAATTCCTGCCGTCTTCTTCTCC
This sequence comes from Lachnoclostridium sp., assembly GCA_003445895.1. Taxonomy (GTDB): domain Bacteria; phylum Bacillota; class Clostridia; order Lachnospirales; family Lachnospiraceae; genus Clostridium_R. Next base: position 2,668 of record DMCD01000092.1, read on the forward strand.
GCTCCTCCAGATTGTCTTCGTGGAGGCGGATCTCCTTCACCCGGTCGCGGATCTCCATCATCTGGCCCGCCGCGTCTCCGGTCACCGGAAGTCCCAGGGAAAGCACAAACTCGCCGAGATTTCTCTGCATGCCCCGCACCCGCTCTCTGGCCCTGCGGGCCTCGGAAAGCCTTGCGGAGAGGGCGGCGTACTCCGCCGCATCCGCCCGGAGCTGCTGCAGAAGGTCCTGCCAGCTGCCCTCCGGCGTCTCATAGTAATTCCGGAAAAAGATGCTCAGATCCTCTTCCATCCGCAGGCAGATCTCCCCGTAATTCCGGTCCTTCCAGGTATCATACTGCACCGAAAGGCGCCGGTAATCCTCGGCCGCCCGCCGGATCTCGTAGAGTCTGTCATCCACCTCTTCCGGCATAAACCCGAATCCGTAGTTTCGGAAGAACTCTTCCATCTCCCGGTCAATCTCCGCGATGCGCTCCTTTTTCTTTTCCATCTCTTCGCGCATCTCGCCGGCTCTTCCGCCCTCCATGGCAGCCGCTCTGGCCTCCTCGAGATATTTTCCGGTTTCCTTCTTCTTCTCCGTCTTCATCAGAAGACCGACTAACAGCAGAATACCGCCGGGAATTCCCACGCCGAAGCCCGGCATCGGGTATCCGAACCGGTCCAGACCGAATCCGGCCACCAGAAACACCAGGCCCAGAAGAATGATGGTCAGCTTTTTCCTGTGGGCCGCCGCTTTCCGGATCTCCATCTGATGGTCAAACTCTCTGCCCTGCATCAGACGCATCTCTTCCGCGGCCTCCCGCTCGGAGGCCTCCGCGCCGGCCAGGCGCTCCCGCTCATTCCAGTCATCCACCAGCGCATCCAGACGGGAATCCTCCGGAATGCCGCCCTCAAACAGAGCCGCTTCCTTCCTCCGCCGCGCTTCTTCCTCTTCCGTGAGACGGTTTGCCGCCTCCCACTGCCGCATCCGGTTCATCTCCGCGATGCTGCGGGAAACTTCGCCCATCTTCTCTTCCGACGGCACCCCCGCATTGAACATGCGGATCAGGGAATTCATCCGCTCCGTCTCCTCATGGGAGAGGGCCAGTCCCTGGGCCGCCTGCATGGCGCCGTATACCCGGCCCGCCTCGGCCGATTCCACCTCGACCCTGGACAGTTCCGGAATCTCACCGGGGAAATAGGCCCTGGCGCGGGCCAGCTTTTCCGATTCCTCCTCCTCGTTTTTCACAAGAAGGGAATACTTTTCCAGAAGCGAGCCCTGGTCATGGAACCCGGCGGCATCCTCCATCCGGGCCGCCAGCTCCTTCTGCTTCTTCGCAAGAAGCCGGCGCTCCTCCTTCTTCTCCGCGATGGCCTGGGTCAGCCGGTCCGCATTCTTCTCCGCCGAGGCCTTTCCGCCGAGCACGGCTCGAAGGCCCGAAAGCCGATCCGTCAGCCTGCTGATGACCCCCGTCTTCCGCGAAGGCGTGAGAAAATCCATCTCCTTCTTGAAGCTCTCCTGAACCTCCTCATAGCGGTTCACATCATCATCGAACCGGGACAGATCCCCGATCTTTGCGTGGATCGAAGAATTGGCCCCCGTCCGGATATCCTGCTGCCCCGTGAAGGCGGTTCTGGAAAATGCGGCCGCATCGATCTGGAACAGCTCTTCCCCGATGCGCTCGCTGAAATCACTGCTGGGAAGGTTGGTCGCATCGTCATAGAGCCGGAAGGTATCCTCCCGGTCCTTCTGTCCGAAGGTGCGCTCTATCCGATAGCGCCTGCCCTTCTGCTCAAAGACCAGCTGTCCGCCGTAGACGCCGCTCTGCTTCCAGGGACGGTATCTGCGCCGCTCATTCTCCGCATCCCGGCGCTTCCCCTCCCCGGTGAAGGAATAAAACATCACCCGGATAAAGGCTGCGAGGGTGCTCTTTCCCCAGCCGTTTTCCCGCAGAATCACATTCAGGCCCGGTTCCATATTCAGAGTATAATCCGACAGCCTGCCGAAACTTTCTACATGTAAACTGATCAGGCGCATGTCTTACTTGCCACTTTCCGCTGCCACTCAACAGCCCTGCTCGCTCTCTCCCATCAGTGCCCGGATACCACAGCGGATAATCTCCGCCTTCCGTTCCTCCGAGAGCGTCTCATCAGATTCCACAGTCCGGACAAACTCCCCCTTCAGGGAGGCGTCCAGTCTGAAATCCCGGTAATCCACAAACAGACGGGTATCATCCTGTACCCGGAGCCAGTAGTAATCCCCTGCGAACTGTGCCGCAATGAATTCCGGATCCTTCTCGCACTCCACCGGCACCTCGCCGGTGAGCACCACCTTCACCAGGTGTTCCGGGGACGCCTCCGAAAGAAGTGCCTCCCGGACCCGGGCGCACATCGCCGCCGTCGTATCCAGTCCGCTCACATCCACGGGGACCTCCAGCACAAGCCTTGCGGCAAAGGGGACAAATTCCGTCGTGACATGGTAGGTCTCGTCGTCAATATCCACCACCACAAAGCCGCGCGGTCCGCACTCGTCAAAGCCCCTGCCCTCGAGGCAGCCGGCATAGCAGTACTTTCCCCGCGGGTCAATCCGGCCTTCCCGGTATTCGTGGTAATGCCCGAGAGCCAGATAGTCAATACCCCGTCCCCGGAGTCTGCTCAGGGGAATTCCTTCCTCCCGGTCCTTTGCGTCATACTCCGCAAGGGCCCCGTGCAGCATCACCAGATTCACGTGGCGCGGGTCCGGGCAGAGGGAGTGCAGAAGCGCCTCCCGGTTTTCTCCGGTGAGTTCCGCGCCGGTGAGCGCAATCCGCATATTCTTCTCGTCATCCAGGGCGTAGCTGGTCCAGTCCTCTCCGAAAAGCTTCAGATTGGCCGGCATCTCCTCCTCGGCCGCCGACAGCGCATCGCTGTCGTGATTTCCGGCCAGGTAATAAAAGCAGATATCCGGATGGTCTGCAAATGCCGCCAGTACCGCATTCCTGGTCACCGCCGTCACATTCCGGGAATCAAAGAGGTCCCCGGCAATCAGAATATGATGTATCTGATGGGCCGCGGCGTAATCAATCATCTTAAGAAACGTGCGGAGAATCTCCTGTCTTCTCTCCTTCGCCTTCTCCGGCGTAAGAAAAGACGTCATCGGGGAATCCAGATGTACATCCGCGCAATGGATAATCTTCATGCTGTCTCGCTTTCTCCTGCTCAGGCCATATCGCCCATATACAACAAAAGACCTCCCCAGCAGTGGGAGGCCTTTTGAAAAAAGGGAGGAGAGCTGAACTGTTATCAGCTCGGTATTATGAAAAAAATCTTGTAAGCTGTATCCTTGCTACATTTCAAAGTATAAAGGGGAGTCGTGAAGGAATCATGTTCTTTTTGTAAAAGGATTTTGAAAAGATTTTGAACAAATTTTGAACAAGTGCCTTCTAATCCCCGTTCCTCCCTCTGGCCCGGATACGCCGTCGATCTTATTCTTCCGTCTCCTCGGAACCTTCTTCCTCCGCGTCCGCACCGCCGTCCGGATTCCGCTTCATATAAGCCAGCGCCTCCGAAGTATGCGGAAGCTCAAAATCCGTTCCGGCTTCATAGGTCACATCCATAAACCAGGTTTCCGGATCCTCCTTGGTGCTCTCGGGAATGATGCCGACCGACAGGCCGTATTCCTTCCAGAGACCGCCGTAGGAATCCACTCCGGCCCGCTCGATGGTAAAGTCCTGAGATGCTACGACATTGTTAAACTCCTTGACCAGGTCTTCCGCGTAATGATCCAGCTCCTCCGCCGGAAAATCATCGGCCACAACCCAGAGCAGCTGCAGCTGCTTCTCCGTCGGCTCCAGAAGAATCACCAGGTCTCTGGAGTAGGGGTACTCTTCCTTGTCCAGGAACAGTTCTTTTGCGTCATCACTGACCTGCTGCCATTCAATCTCCACGTTTTCCTTCTCTTCAAAGTCGGGATTTGCAGCCAGCGTATATTCTTGCGGACTTACGATGGTACTCTTGGTGCATCCGCCAAATACGAGGGCCCCTGCACAAACCGTAAGCAGCAGTAACTTCTTCATGTAATTCTTTCCTCCGTAACTCGATAAGTGTTCGTATTATACTCTATCGCCGATGAGAAAAACAGTAACTTTCGGAAAGTTTAAAACTTTTGTAATTAATCCGCCGAAGTCTTCTCTGCCGGGCGGCTTCCCGGCTTTCTGCGGGACCTGGGCTTTGCCGGCAGAGCCTTTTCCGGAACGGGATTTTCTGCCGCCGCGCTTTCCGGCAGGACAGCCTCGGGTGCAGCTGGTGCTTCTGCCGTCACCGGCTTCTCCTCCCGCTTTATCCGCGGGAATTCCGCCGTATCCGTACCATCCAGGTCCATGATATTCTCAGGCTTCAGGTTTTCGGCATCCGCCGCTCTTACCTCGTCTGCCACCGCCGCGGCAGCCCGCGCAGCCTCGGCGCTTTCACCCCAGCGCTTATCCACGAGATGTGCAAACTCTTCCTCGCTGACGCCCAGCTCCTGCAGGCGCTTTTTGCGCCGCTCTCTGCGGTTCTCCAGGTCCTTTTCCGCCTTTCTGGCCCGCAGTCCCGAGGTGACGGTAAAGTATAAAACGATCAGGCAGACCAGGAGTCCGCCGACTGCGCCGTACAGCACATTCTTCGGTATATGCTCCGTCTGCTTGGAAAGATCCCGGAAGAAATAGCGGACAGTGCGTCCCACCTCATGCATTCCTTCCTCGATGCCGCTGATGAATTCGGCAAACTTACCGGAGATGGTGCCATTTTCCCCGGACTCGGACTCGGCCGTACCGGTTTCCGTGCTCTCTGTCTCCGTCGGCGCCGTCGCGGCGATGGCCTTCGATTCGCTCAGCACGTAGACACCGCCGATGACGCGGTCATCGTAGGAATACCGCAGATAGGCCGCCGCCCCCGCCGGGGCGTCTGCCGGCAGCTCCTCTCCCGTAAGGACCGTGCGCTCCGCATCGGAGAACTCCGCATCCACAGGCAGGGTCACCACCGCATTCTCGTCCATGGAAAGATCCGACGGCTCATACATCTCGCCGCCCAGTTCCACGGGCGCATCCCCGGTCACCAGGTTCTGTTCATATTCTGCAATGCCCACATTCTTAAACTGGTTGAAGCCGAAGTTTAAGAGGGCAATGGTATCGCTGTAATGGGTTCTCGCCGTGCTCTTCATCGTCACCGCGATGAGGCGGCGATCCTCCTTGACGGCGTAGGTCACCAGGGTCTGTCCCGCGATGGAGGTATATCCTGTCTTTCCTGCCACGGCGTAGGGATAATACTCCGGGCTGGTCTCATCCTCCGTGATGAGGAGCTTGTGCTCCATCTTGACTGTGGGGCCGCCGGGATAGTTCTTGGTGGGCCCGATCTTGTGGCTGGTGGCGGAACCAATCTCCAGAAGCTTCTCGTTGCTGTAGGCCGCCTTGCCGATCAGCGCCATGTCATAGGCGGAGGTCAGCTGGGTCTCGTCGTTCAGGCCCGAGGGATTGGCAAAATGGCTGTCCTCGCAGCCCAGCTCCTTCACCTTCCGGTTCATCATGTCGACGAATCCGTCCCGGCTTCCCGCCACATGCTCTGCAAGGGCGTTGGCGGACTGGTTAGAGGATGCCAGCAGCAGCAGATAGAGGCAGTCCTCCACCGAGAGGACATCTCCCTCATCCAGGGAATACTTGTTTCCGCTGCCTCCCTCCACGTTATAGACGGCGTCGTGGGAGAATACCACCTGTTCGTCCAGGGCCGCGTTCTCCAGAACCACCAGGGCTGTCAGAAGCTTGGTGATGCTGGCAGGCGCCTCCTGCATGTGAATCCGCTGTCCGTAGAGGACCGCGCCGGAATCCAGATCCATGACAATGCCCGACTCGGACAGTACCCCCGTATCGTAGGGCCATACCGGCCGCCGGAGCATAATGCCGTAAGCTTCCGCTGTCCGGGGAAGAGGAGCCCCGTAGGCAGCCGCAGCCGGCGTCAGTGCCAGCACCGCCGCGCCGAGGATGGCGCAGACGGATGCCGTCCATCTATATTTAAATAAATGCATTTTTATTCTCTCTCCTGTGTCGCTTCGGACTTCTCCCCATCCTCACGGTTCACAACCCTGCGGACAATGTAGATGGGTCTGTCCTTGAGTTCTGTGAAGAGAATCGAAATATACTCTCCGATAATCCCCACCACAACAAAAAGCATGGCAAACATGAAGCAGAGGGCCACGACGATGGTGGCGTATCCGCTCGGTGTGCCGGTTCTGACACGGCTCCAGATCGTGTAGATCATCAGCAGGAGCCCGAGAAAGCCCACAAAAAGCCCCGAATAAACCCCCAGCTTGAGGGGCAGATCCGAGAAACACAGAATGGTATTGATGGAAAAACGGACCAGCTTCCGGATGCTGTACTTGCTCTGCCCGGCCACCCGCGGTCTTGCCGCATAGGTGATGGTGGTTTTCCGGAAACCGATATTCTGAACATATCCTCTGAGAAAGCGCACCTTCTCCCGGTAGTTTTTGCGCAGCACATCCGCCGCATTCTTCGAGATGGCAAAGAAATCGGAAGCATTTTCCAGAAGCTCCACATCGGAAATGCGGTTGATAAACCAGTAAAATCCGGCGCTGGTGATATTCTTGACAAGTCCCGCGGAGTGATTCTCCGTGCGGACCATGCTTATGACCTCATAACCCTCTTCAAAGCGGGCCACAATATCCTCCGCCAGTTCCGGCGGGTGCTGAAGGTCGGCGTCCATGCAGACAATGCCGTCTCCCCGGGCGTAATCGATCCCGGCGATCATGGCCGCCTCATGTCCGAAGTTTCTGGAAAATTCTATGACCACAACCCGCGGATTCTGCGCTGCAAATCCCGCAAGGATCTCCGCGGAACGGTCCGCAGAGCCGTCATTTACAAAGACCAGCTCGTAATCCCAGGGCAGGCCTGCAAATATCGGTTCTGCAGTTTGATAAAATTCCTCCAGGGCAGCCTCCTCGTTATACACGGAAACCACCACGGACAATGTCTTTGTCTTCTCCATCTCAGGCTTCTTCTGTCCAGAATGTAAAATCCGAATGCTCCGGAACCCGCTTCTCCTTCGGCGGAAGCTGCATGTAGTCTCCGTAGAGCTGTGTGAGCATCTCATCCGCCCGTGCCGGGGCCATGAGGACCGTGTCCTCAAAGGGGATGTCCACAACCTCCTCCAGCCAGCTGGCATCCAGGGTCACGTACATCCAGTCCGGTGCATAGTTTGTATAGTATAAGTGTCTGGTTTTCTTTTTGCGGTCCTTCATGGCCAGCCTCCGCTGCAGCTGATAAATCGCCGGCATCGGAAGCAGCTTTCCGGCCCCCGCGAGCACATGCACGCGGAGTCTGTCCGCCGGAGCATATTTCTTATAATCCAGCCCGCGGCGGTGTCCCATGGCGAGCCCGTATACCGCTTTCTGCAGAAACCGTGCGGTCCGGTCGCCGTTTTTGCTGTCGGGTATCCGGTCGATCACGAAAATATCGATCCACAGATGATTCAGCCGCTCGTCATAAAAGGCGGTCTCCTCATTCTCCGAATACCTCTTGCTTTTCTCATATATAATTCTTGCCGTAAAATCGTAGAATACCTCTCCCTGCCGGATATCCTCCGGTCTGAGAAAAGTGATGCCCTCCGGAAGCTCCCGCTTCGCCACCTTCTGAAACCTCTCATAGTTGGGCCGGGTCATGGCGATATCCACGTCATCGTCCCAGGGAATAAAACCGTGATGGCGCACGGCCCCCAGGAGCGTCCCCGAATCCAGGATGTATTTCAGCTTGTATTTCCGGCAGATACGGTCAATTTCCTTCAGCATGACAAGACTTTTGCGGTGTACCTCGGTCAGGTCAAATGCTTCATTTCCCATCACTTACCTCCGCTTCAGGTCCCGCTTACACTGCTGCCTCTGCAGCCTCAGTGATAATCTGTGCCATATAATCGGTCTTCTCGTCGGTCATGCCCGGATATACGCCCACCCAGAAGGTATCGCGCATGATCCGGTCGGTGTTTTCAAGGCTTCCGGCTACCCGGTAGCCCTGTCCTGTCTTCCGCATCCCGTCAAAGCAGGGATGCTTTGTCAGATTACCGGCAAACAGCATCCGGGTCTGAA
>DMCD01000264.1 GCA_003445895.1 Lachnoclostridium sp.
AGGCTGCTGCAAAGGCAGAGGTTGATGTTGATGAGAACACCGGCGCTCTGGACGAAGCAAACGTCATGAACGCAGTTCTCTATATCGTTGTTGCAGTTGGTGCCGGTACCATCGTTGCAAAAATCCTTGGTACTTTCATTACCCTTCCGGGCTACATCGGCGCTATGATCGTTGGTGCTACTGTTCGTAACGTACAGGAAGCAAGAGGCGTTAAGGTTCCGATGGCTGAGATGGGCGCAATCGGAAACGTATGCCTGTCCCTGTTCCTGGGTCTTGCCATGATTAACCTGAAGCTGTGGCAGCTGGTTGCTCTGGCACTTCCGATGATTGTTATCCTTCTTATCCAGACCGTCATCATGTTCTTCTATGCAAGATTCATTGTATTCAACATGATGGGCCGCGACTACGATGCAGCCGTTCTGGCATCCGGTTTCTGCGGATTCGGTATGGGCGCTACACCGAACGCTATGGCTAACATGCAGGCTATTACAAACAACTACGGACCCGCTCCGGTAGCATTCATGATTGTGCCGCTGGTAGGTTCCCTGTTTATCGACTTCTTCAACGCTGCAATCATTACGGCGTTTGCAAACTTCCTGTAAGGGTTATCAAACCCGATACGGACAGAATCATCCGCCGTGCTTGCACAGGCGGATGATTCTGAATGTAGCGGGTTCGGGCATGATGCGAAGCATCAATGCCCGGCCGGAACGAGAGAATCGGAGATTCTCGAGTGCCGGGGATACCCGCCAGGCTTTCGGGTGCCGTGCTGACGTTTAATGCGGGTTTTGTGCAATATGACGAATACCGTCTCTAAAACTCAGCACTATGCCCAAATGATAAACGCAGATTTATATCTGAGGCTGTTTATCATGAAATTTAAATGCACAACATAAACAGAAAGAAATACCATTTATTTAATAGATAGTATTTGCTAATCTGATGCTTGTGCGGTATAATGTACTTGTATAGAGAAGTTCAACAAAAATGATTCAATCACGGAACGGTTTTTGTTGAAATTTCCTATAAAAAAGAGAACTTATTAAATGTTTTTCATAAGCAGGAGGTAAATTCCAATGAACGCTTATATTCAGAGAGTCATCGAAGACGTCAGAAAGAAAAACGCTAACGAGCCCGAGTTCATCCAGACTGTAGAAGAGGTTCTTTCCTCTCTTAGCCCGGTTATGGATGCTCATCCGGAGTATGAGAAGGCCGCTCTCCTTGAGAGAATGGTTGAGCCGGAGAGAACCATCGAGTTCCGCGTTACCTGGGAAGATGACAATCATGTATGGCATGTAAACCGCGGCTATCGTGTACAGTTCAACAGCGCTATCGGACCGTACAAGGGCGGACTTCGTTTTGCTCCGAGCGTAAACCTTTCCATCATCAAGTTCCTTGGCTTCGAGCAGGTATTCAAGGACAGCCTTACCACTCTGCCGATCGGCGGTGCTAAGGGTGGTTCCGACTTCGATCCGAACGGAAAGAGCGACGGCGAAGTTATGAGATTCTGCCAGGCCTTCATGACCGAGCTTTATCGTCACATTGGTCCGGACGTTGACTGCCCGGCTGGTGACCTTGGCGTAGGCGGACGTGAGATTGGTTACATGTTCGGCGCATGGAGAAGACTGACTGGTACTTATGCTAACGGCGCTCTGTCTGGTAAGGCAATGCCGTTCGGTGGTTCCATCCTTCGTCCGGAAGCAACCGGTTTCGGTGCTGTTTACTATCTTGAGTCCGTTCTTGAGCACGAGAAGGATACCATGAAGGGCAAGAGAGTTGCTCTGGCTGGTTTCGGTAACGTTGCATGGGGCGTAGCTACAAAGCTTGCTGAGCTTGGTGCTAAGGCTGTTACCCTGTCTGGTCCGGATGGATACATCTACGATCCGGAAGGTATCGTTACCAAAGAGAAGATCGACTTCATGCTTGAGATGAGAGCATCCGGCCGCAACAAGGTTCAGGACTATGCTGACAAGTTCGGCGTACAGTTCTTCCCGGGCCAGAAGCCGTGGGGCCAGAAGGATGTCGATATCGTTATGCCGTGCGCTACTCAGAACGATGTCAACATGGATGAGGCTAAGAAGATTGTTGCCAACGGCATCAAGTACTACATCGAAGTTGCTAACATGCCGACAACCAACGAGGCTCTGAAGTTCCTTATGGAGCAGAAGAACATGATCGTTGCTCCGTCTAAGGCTGTTAACGCCGGCGGCGTATCCGTATCTGCACTTGAGATGTCTCAGAACTCCGAGAGACTGTTCTGGACTGCTGAGGAAGTAGATGCTAAGCTTCACCAGATCATGAAGGGTATCCACGATGGTTCTGCAGCTGCAGCTGAGAGATATGGCCTTGGCTACAACCTGGTTGCTGGTGCTAACATCGTTGGTTTCCAGAAGGTTGCTGACGCTATGATGGGTCAGGGCATCGCTTGGTCATAATCGATGACTCTAAATTAAATATTCACCAACCGTGAGTATCCGGGGGCTGTCGCGAAAGCGGCAGCCCTCTTTTTGCACGGGCAATGAGCCGTGCGTATCCTGCATGTCAGATTTCCGCGAGAGCTTGTTCCTGGCAGAGGTTGACTTTTTCCGGGATTATGTTTAAATAGAGATATGTTTAAAAAGGAGGAACTGCAACATGTCTGATGAAATGAAGAACACAACCGCAGCAGAGGCGGCGGAGGCTCCCCAGGAGTCCATGGCTGATTTCGAGAAGGAGATCGACGCATCTTTCCGCCGTGTACACGTAGGTGATATGGTGACCGGAACCGTGGTCAGCGTATCCGATGACCAGGTTCTGGTGGACCTCGGCACCTATGTAGGCGGTTCGATCAATAAAGAGAATCTGTCCAATGATCCGGAATTCAACCTGAAGGAAGAGATCCATGCAGGTGATGAGATCACCGCAACTGTCATCAAGATGGACGACGGCAGCGGCAACGTGGTCCTTTCCCGCAAGGAAGCCAACGACAAGCTGACCTGGGAGAAGCTGCGCGAGATGATGAACGAGCGCACCATGGTTCCGGTTACCATTCTGGAAGCAGTCAAGGCCGGCGTTACCACAAAGCTTGAGGGCATGCGCGCCTTCATTCCGGCATCCCGCATCTCCAACAGCTATGTGGAAGATCTGAATGAGTGGGTTGGCAAGACCATCGATGTCACCGTCATCGAGGCGGATGAAGAGAAGAAGCACCTGGTACTCTCCGGAAGAGAGGCTGCCCGGGCAAAAGAGCAGGAGGAGAAGGCAGCAAAGATCTCCAAGTGTGAGGTTGGTTCCGTGATGGAAGGTACTGTTGAGACCATCAAGCCCTACGGCGCATTCATTACCCTGGACAATGGTCTTTCCGGACTGTGCCACGTATCCCAGATCAGCAAGAAGCGCATCCCGCATCCGTCTGCTGTTCTGAAAGAGGGACAGAAGGTAACGGTCAAGGTTATTGCGAAGAAGGACGGAAAGCTCAGCCTCAGCATGCGCGAGACTGCACCGGATGAGGCACCGGATGATCAGGTACCGGCATATGAGAACAGCGATGCCCTCACCACAACTCTGGGCGATCTGTTCAAGGGCCTGAAGTTCTGATTGGAGTAATATCAAAACATGAGAGCAGTATTACAGGTAGTAGACAGGGCGGAAGTCACAGTGGATGACCGCCCTGTCGGCGCGATAAAAAAGGGTTTCCTGATTCTCCTGGGCGTGGAGGATGAGGATACGGAAGAGCTGACAGATAAAATGATGGACAAGATCTGCAAGCTCCGGATTTTTGAAGATGAGAACGGCAAAACCAACCTCTCCCTGGCGGACGTCGGCGGGGAGATTCTTATGGTCAGCCAGTTTACACTCTATGCGGACTGCAGAAAGGGCAACCGCCCCAGCTTCGTGAAAGCCGGTGCGCCCGATTATGCCAATAAGCTGTATGAACATGCCTGCGAGCGCTGCAGGCAGAACGGGTTCAAGGTAGAGCAGGGAGAATTCGGCGCCTATATGAAGATCTCTCTGGTCAATGACGGCCCCTTTACGCTGATGCTGGACAGCGCCACGCTTCTGAAATAGAAGACCGGCATCCGCAGAACAGAGATACACCAGGAAGGACAGAAGATATGAAGGCAAAAGAACTGCAGAAGCAGCTGACATTCAAATATGAGGATTTCGCGAAGAAATGCCCGGAAGAGATGGAGAAGGCCTACGCCTTTGCCGAGGGCTATAAAGAGTTTCTCGCGAAGGCAAAAACCGAGAGGGAATTCAACAGGGCAGCGAAAGAGCTGCTGGATGCGGCGGGCTATGTCCCCTTCGCACCGGGAAAGAACTACCAGCCGGGGGATAAGGTTTATTTTGACAACCGGGGCAAGGCCCTGCTCATGACCACCTTCGGCAAAAGACCGCTTTCTGACGGCCTTCGGATGAACGCGGCCCATATCGATTCCCCGCGCCTGGACTTAAAGCCCATGCCTCTTTTTGAGAAAGACGGCCTGGCTTACTTCAAACCCCATTATTACGGCGGCATCCGCAAGTATCAGTGGGCCACCATCCCGCTGGCCATGCACGGCGTGGTCGTGAAAGAAGACGGCGAGACGCTTAATATTTCCATCGGTGAGAAGGCCGGAGATCCGCAGTTTGTCATCTCCGATCTGCTTCCCCATCTGAGTGCGAAGCAGGACGACCGGAAGCTTAAAGAAGGCGTGCGGGCGGAAGAGCTGAATATCATCATCGGCAGCATCCCCTTTGCGGATGAAGACGGGGAAGATGTCAAGGAAGCGGTGAAGCTTAAGGCACTTGCGCTCTTAAACGAGCAGTTCGGCATCACCGAGAAGGATTTTCTGCGCGCCGAGATCGAATTTGTGCCGGCGGTCAAGCCCACAGATATCGGCTTCGACCGTGGACTGATCGCAGCCTACGGACAGGATGACCGGGTCTGCGCCTACACTGCCATCATGGCGGAGATGGAGGCAAAAGCACCGGAATACACCACCGTTACCGTGCTGGCGGACAAGGAGGAGATCGGCTCGGTCGGCAATACCGGCCTGAACTCCGAATTCCTGGTTCACTATGTGGAAGACCTGGTGGAAGCAGCAGGGGGCAATGTCCGCGCTGTCCTGCGCAACTCCATCTGCCTGTCCTCCGACGTGAGCGCCGCTTTTGATCCCACCTTCCCGGATCCCTTCGAGAAGAATAATATCCCCTACCTGGGGAAGGGTGTCTCCATCATGAAGTACACCGGTGCCAGAGGAAAATCCGGCAGCAACGATGCCAGCGCAGAGCTGATGGGTCAGATCATCGGCATCATGGATAAAGCCGGCGTCTGCTGGCAGACCGGCGAGCTGGGTGCCGTGGATGTGGGCGGCGGCGGAACCGTGGCCCTCTATGTGGCAGGCAAAGATATCAATGTGGTGGACATCGGCGTACCCGTCATGTCCATGCATTCTCCCTTTGAAGTTACCTCTAAGCTGGATGTGTACAGTGCTTACCGGGCTTACAAGGCATTTTATCAGGAGTAATCTATGAAGAAGAATTACATGGCGGTCGCTTTTGCGGCCGCCCTTACCACTGCATTTCTGACTGCCGGCTGTGCCCCGAAGGCGCAGGCTACAACAACCGCTGCAGAAACCACAGCAGAAGAGACTGCAGCACCGGCCCCCACGGAAGAAGCAGAAACCGAGCCGGAGACTGCACCGGCCGTCTACGGTGATACCGCAAGCGTCACCCTCGGAGAGTACAAAAACCTTAAAGCAGAGCGGGTGATGGCCGAGGTGACGGACGAAGAGGTACAGAGCCAGATTGACCAGGTGCTGAAGGCCCATCCGAATTATACGGAGGTGGACCGGGCGGCAGAAACCGGTGACACTGTGAATATTAACTTTGAGGGAAAGATCGACGGGAAGGCCTTCGAGGGCGGAAGCTCCGAGGACTACGACCTGGAGCTGGGAAGCGGCGCATTCATCGCAGGCTTTGAGGACGGCGTTGTCGGCATGAAAAAGGGCGAAACCAAAGACCTCAGCCTGAAATTCCCGGAAAACTATCAGCATGCAGACGTGGCGGGCAAGGACGTCATCTTTACGGTCACCGTGAATGCGGTGAAAGAGAAAGAGATCCCGGAGCTCACCGATGAGTTTGTGAAATCCATCGCGCCGGATGTGCTGGATGCACAGCAGTACCGGGATACGGTGAAGGCGCAGCTTACGGAATACCATCAGAGTGTTAACGACAGCACCCTGGATGCAGAGCTTCTCGCCCAGGTACTGGAGAATGCGGAGGTGGTTCTCACCAAAGCGGATGTGGACGCCGAGTATAACGAGCAGCTGGTGGAGATGACAAAACAGGCCCAGAGCTACGGCCTGGATATGGAGACCTACGCCTCTGTCTCCGGCATGACCATGGCCCAGTTCCAGGAAGAACTGCGTCATAATGCCGAGAATACCGTAAAGAGCCGTCAGGTGCTGGGCGCCATCGCCGAAAAGGAAAATCTGACCCTGACCGACGAAGATCGGAAGGCCCTCGCCGAGCAGTATGGCTATGAGACGGTGGAGGAGCTGCTGGAACAGCTGTCCGTGCCGGAGGACCTCTTCGAGGAGACTGCACTGTACCGGAAGGTGATGGACTTTGTCAAAGAAGAGGCCGACATCACCGAAGTGCCCGCAGGGGAGAAGAACTGAAGAACAGCGGAATAAGAAGAAAGCAGTACCATGAATAACGCTAAAACCGTGGCAGGGATTCCCCTGCCGCTCTATCTTGGAATTCTTGCCCTCACCTTCGCATCGATGTACACGGGGAGCGTGCCCGGCGGCATGGTCGGCGGCTTCCTGGTTCTCCTTGTGGTGGGAGAGGGCTTAAACTATGCAGGAAAGACGATTCCTGTGGTCCGCACTTACCTGGGCGGGTCGGTGATCTGTATCCTGGGCGGCGCTATTCTCACCGCCACCGGCATACTTCCGCCGGAGACCGTATCCCTGATGGACAGCTTCGTCAATGAGCAGGACTTTCTGGTCTTCTACATCGCGGCCCTGATCACCGGAAGCCTTTTCAATATCGACCGGGACCTTCTGATCCGGGCGTCCGTGAAGATCCTTCCGACGGCACTGATCTCCATCGCAGTGGGAGTCACCGTCATAGGCCTGCTCGGCATGACCTGCGGACTGAGCTTTATGGAGGGTATCCTCTACATTGCCATTCCCATGACCAGCGGCGGCATGACCGCCGGAGCTGTCCCGCTGTCTGCCATGTATGCCCAGGCGACGGGCATGGACGCGGGAGTTGTGCTTACCCGGATTGCCCCGGCCACCGTGCTGGGCAATATCGTGGCCATCATTCTCGGAGCTCTGGCCAATGCTCTCGGTAAGAAAAAGCCGGCCCTTTCCGGGGACGGCAGGCTGGTCAATGACGGAAAACCGGTTCCGGAGAGACCGCCCATGCGGCCCACCTTCCAGACCCTGGGAACGGGGCTCATCATGACCATGGCCTTCTATTCCGTGAGCGAACTGTGCCATCATTTTGTGCATATCATTCCTACCTACGCCTGGATGATCGTCATGGTGGTGGCGGTTAAGAGTGCGGGAATCCTGAGCGATGCCCTGGAAGACTGTGCCAGAGAGTGGGGATACTTCTGCATTCACAGCATGACGGCAGCGGCCCTCACCGGCATCGGCACGACGCTCATTGATCTGAAGACAATTCTCCATACTCTGACGCCCATGTATCTTGTCACTGTGGCGGCGGGCGTGCTGGCAGTGACGCTGACCGCAGCCTTTGTCGGAGCGAAGTTTATGGGGTTCTATCCGCTGGAATCCGGCATTGCCGCCGGCATGTGCACCATGAACATGGGAGGCTCCGGCAACGTGGCGGTCTTAAGCAGCGCAGAGCGCATGGAGCTTCTGCCCTTTGCCCAGATCGTGCTCCGATCCTGCGGGGCCCTGATGCTGACCCTGGGAGGAATTCTCATCCAGGTAGTGAAGTAGGATAGAGAAACAAACAGCAAAAACAAAGCAATGCCTGTAAAGAGCGGGATTTTCTGTAAAAAGTCACAGAAAATCCTGCTTTTTTTAGGAAATATTGGAATATATGATAAAGCTGTGCTATAATTTATCATATAACGACGCGTCGGGCGCAGCGGACAGATCCGGCAGACCAAGCCTCAGGAGTGCTGCGCTTTTTGGAGAGGAGGGAGTTTTATGGATGCAACCTACAGAAAAGTCGAGACGATCGGCGTAAAGGCGCCTCTTAAGATTCAGGGCGGACACTTTGCGACCAGCCATGCGCATACCAACTATTACATCGATCTGACCACCATCAAGACAAGGGCCAATGAAGCGCAGGACATTGCCGCAGCTCTGGTCCGGATGTATCTCTTCAGCACTGTTGTAGATACCATCATCTGCATGGAAGGAACGGAGGTTATCGGTGCATTCCTCTCTGAAGAACTGACCAAGGGCGGCTATCTGAATACCAATGCCCACAAGACCATCTATGTGGTACGGCCGGAGTTCAACAGCAACAGCCAGATCATCTTCCGCGACAACATCAAGCCGATGATTGCAGGAAAGCACGTCATGATCCTTATGGGTTCCGTTATTACCGGCAAGGCCCTCAACAAGGCTATGGAGTCCGTACAGTACTATGGCGGAACCATCACCGGCATTTCCGCCGTCTTCAGTGTCCTGGATGAGCTGAACGGCGTCCGCATCAGCTCTGTCTACGGCCTGAAGGACGTTCCGGACTATGCATATTATGATTATCACAACTGCGAGATGTGCAAGAGGGGAGAGAAGATCGACGCTCTGGTGAATGCCTACGGCATCTCTGTCCTGTAGCAGGACAAAGGGCATAACACGGCAGAATATACAGCAGAATAAATGACAGTACGGGGGCTGTGAAAAAGCGATTGCTCGTTTTTTCACAGCCCTTCTTGTTATTGGAAGGAACAGGGAGATATACCGTATCGACTCTGTAATTTCAGCGATTTTGACAAAGTTTTTCTGACTTTAATTAACATAAAATTGGCAGAAACGGCGGATTTCGGGCAAAGCTCACAAACTTATCGACGGTCAGTCTATCAGCCTTGTTTGCGGTATCGGCGGGTTGTATAATAAAAGAAAACAGGGGCTCTCCTCAGAGCCCCTGCTGTGATCCACGGGAATAAGGGGGAAACTCCAGGGAGATTGTAGAATGCAGCGAAAAAACAGCGGAGAGAATTTCTGGGAGAAAAA
>DMCD01000179.1 GCA_003445895.1 Lachnoclostridium sp.
GACGCCGTGAAGGAAGTATTCCTCAGGCTGTATGAGAAGGGATATATCTACAAGGGTTCCCGGATCATCAACTGGTGCCCGGTATGCCAGACCTCCATTTCCGATGCCGAGGTTGAGTACGAGGAGCAGAACGGCTTCTTCTGGCACATCAAGTATCCCATCGTGGGCGAAGAGGGCAGATTCGTGGAAATCGCCACCACCCGTCCGGAGACCATGCTGGGCGATACCGCCGTGGCTGTCAATCCGGAGGATGAGCGGTATCAGGATCTCATCGGCAAGGAGCTTGTCCTGCCGCTGACCGACCGCACCATTCCGGTGATTGCTGATTCCTATGTAGATAAAGAATTCGGAACCGGCTGCGTGAAGATCACGCCGGCCCACGACCCCAACGACTTTGAGGTGGGACGCCGCCACAACCTGGAAGAGATCTGCATCATGAATGATGACGCCACCATCTCTTATCCGGGCAAGTACTGCGGCATGGACCGCTATGCGGCGAGAAAAGCCATCGTGGAAGACCTGGAGGCCCAGGGCCTTCTGGTGAAGGTTGTTCCCCACGCCCACAACGTGGGAACCCACGACCGCTGCCACACCACCGTGGAGCCCATGGTTAAGCCCCAGTGGTTTGTCCGCATGGAAGAGATGGCAAAGCCGGCCATCGAAGCATTAAAGACCGGCGAATTAAAGTTCGTTCCGGAAAGCTACGGCAAGACCTATCTGCACTGGCTGGAGAATATCCGCGACTGGTGCATCTCCAGAAAGCTCTGGTGGGGACACCGGATTCCCGCATATTACTGCGAGGACTGCGGCGAGATGGTGGTTGCAGCCGATATGCCGTCCGTCTGCCCGAAGTGCGGAAAAAGCCATTTCGTGCAGGATGAGGAAACCCTGGATACCTGGTTCTCCTCTGCACTCTGGCCCTTCTCCACTCTGGGCTGGCCGGAGGAAACCCCGGAATATAAGTATTTCTATCCCACCGACGTGCTGGTAACCGGCTATGATATTATCTTCTTCTGGGTTATCCGCATGGTCTTCTCCGGACTGGAGCAGACCGGAAAGCTGCCCTTCCACACGGTTCTCATCCACGGACTGGTAAGAGATTCCCAGGGCCGCAAGATGAGCAAGTCCCTGGGCAATGGCATCGACCCCATCGACGTCATCGAGAAGTACGGCGCCGACGCCCTCCGCATGACCTTGATGACGGGCAATGCGCCGGGCAACGACATGCGTTTCTACTGGGAGCGCGTGGAGGCAAGCCGCAACTTCGCCAATAAGGTATGGAACGCTTCCCGATTCATCATGATGAACCTGGAGAAGGCAGAAAACCGCGAGGTCGCGCTTGATGAGCTGACCATGGCCGACAAGTGGGTGCTTTCCGGCGTCAATACCCTGACGAAGGAAGTCACCGAAAACCTGGACAAGTATGAGCTGGGCATCGCCCTCCAGAAGGTCTATGACTTCATCTGGGATGAATTCTGCGACTGGTACATCGAGATGGTGAAACCCCGTCTCTACGATGATAACGATACCACGAAGGCGGCAGCCATCTGGACGCTTCGGACCGTGCTTCTGCAGGCCCTGAAGCTGCTGCACCCCTTCATGCCCTTCATCACCGAGGAGATTTACTGCAATCTGCAGGATGAGGAAGAGACCATCATGGTATCCTCCTGGCCGGAGTACCGTGAGGACTGGCACTTTGCCGAAGAAGAGAATGCCACCAACATGATCAAGGAAGCCGTCCGCGCCATCCGCGGCGTGCGCACCTCCATGGGCGTGGCACCTTCCAGAAAGGCGAAGGTATTCGTGGTTTCCGAGCGGGAGAATGTCCGGGAGATCTTTACACACAGCAAAGCCTTCTTCGCCGCGCTGGGTTCCGCATCAGAGGTAGAAATTCGCGAGAACCGGGACGGCATCAGTGAGGATGCGGTATCCGCCGTTACGGCTGACGCCACCTTCTACATGCCCTTCGCCGACCTGGTGGATGTGGAGAAAGAGATTGCGCGCCTCGAAGGCGAAGAGAAGAAGCTGTCCGCTGAGCTTGCCCGCTCCGAGAAGATGCTCACCAACGAGCGGTTCCTGAGCAAAGCGCCGGCGGAGAAAGTGGCAGAAGAAAAAGAAAAACAGGAGAAGTACCGCCAGATGATGGCGCAGGTGCAGGAGAGACTGGGGCAGCTGCGGAAGTAATGCAGTAGAGCCGCTGAACGACATACAGGACAATTCAGACGGCTTCCGCGCCGGAAACTTCTAAATACTTCTCAGATACAAAAAACATGCGTACAAATCACAAACTCGCTGCGCTCAGACAGTGTGATTTGTACGCATTTTGTATCTTCGAACTATTATGAAAGAATCCTGACGGATTCTTCTGAAGTCGCTCAAAGCCGCGACGGGCTCCCTCGATCAAAGATCGAGGGCAGAAAAGAAGCATCATCGGCTTGTGCAGATTGTCTGAATTATCCTGCTGCTGCCTTCAGAGGCTGGCAGCCGTACACCGCGGCTGTAAGCTGTATAAGGTATGATATACCCGGTGCTTCCGGCAGCTTATTACAGCTTCAGCACCGCCAGCCCATTTTCCTCCGAGGAGGGCACTTCGAATACGTGGATACCCCTGGTGATGAAGGCTTCGGTGAGGACCGCCATTTTTTCCGGCGTTTCATGGAAATTGGTGCTGATCCAGTACTGGACCAGGCCGGTGCAGCCGGAGACGATGTAGGAGAGGAAGGCGCCAAGCTCTTCCAGATTCTCCGTATAGTTGAGTTCCAGCCAGCGGCCCAGGGCACGTTCCTGGATGATGGACTTGATCTTGTTCTCAAAGTTGATGTTGCCGCCTGCACCCATGAGGGCGGTGATCAGGTCGGCGTTCTCGTGAATGAAGGGGTAGAGTTCGCGAAAGAGGAGGGACGGCCGGTTGGTCAGTTCCTTTGCCGAATAGTGATTCAGGATGGCGTCGAATTCCCCTGCGAAATCCGACTCCACATGCTCGAGAAGATCGTAGATGTCTTTGTAATGGAGATAGAAGGTGCCGCGGTTGATGTCCGCCATCTCGGAGATCTCCCGGACGGTGATGTCCTGGATCTTTTTTTCTTTCATGAGACGGACCAGACAGTCCCGGAGAGAGCGCTTTGTCTTTCTCACGCGGCGGTCTTCATGGGTTTCGTTTTTCATAAATGCAGTTCTCCCGTGATGTAAAAAATAACAGACATATCGATGAAATGTGTTGAATAGTCAAACTGGTGTCTCAAATTGATGATTGAAATATGCTTCATCCGTATGTATAATGCATTGTAGTTTAAAAAACGACAGTTGTCAATTAATGAACGGAGGTCAATATGAGATTGAACCGATTCGCTATGACTGGAAAAAATATATGGAAGTCCGCAGTGCTCGGACTGATGCTGGCCGCAGGTGTTTCCATGGCGGGATATGCCGGAACATGGGTCCCGACGGAGACCGGATGGACGCTCGTGGATGCAGCCGGCAACCGGCTTACGGGCTGGCAGGAGAATGACGGCGCCTGGTATTATCTGGACGAGGCCGGCAACATGAAGACCGGATGGATAGAACTTAACGGAACCTGGTATTATCTGCAGGACTCCGGCGCGATGGCCACGGGCTGGCAGGAGATCGGCGGAAAGTACTATTATCTGGATTCTTCCGGCGCCATGAAGACGACCCATCACACATCGGACGACGTCACCTATTCCTTCCGGGCCGACGGCAGCCTCTCCGAAGTGAAAAAGAAGAAGAATACCGGAGGCGGAAGCTTCCCGGTGGAGTTCTATTCGGAGGCGGCCCAGCAGCTGGCCGATACGCTGAATGAAACCAAGCTGGATGTCGCAAGCGACGATGAGGATGAGGACGACGAGGACGACGAGGACAGCAAAAAGGACAGGGACAAGAACAAAAGCTATGTGATCGACGGCGGCCTGCAGGCTGCAGCCGAGCACCGGCTGGCGCTTGCTGTGACTCGGGGATATGGGAACGGAAAGATTCCGGATGAAGGGTATGTGGGCGATTATTATAAGAGCATCGGCAGCAACTATTCCAGCCGCCGCAACCTGGAAATCTTCCTTCCGCTCTGCACCAACGCGTCGGAGGCGGAGGAAAAGCTGGACGCCAGATACGGCGAGGATAACCGGAAGAGACAGAACCGGCTCAGCTATTACACAAAAATCGGCATTGCATGCCGCGAATACAACGGAAAATATCAGTATATGATTGAACTGATGCGGTAAGGGGTCTTCTTTTCATGGGACAGTCAACGAGAAATAATACATCAGCGCGGTTATGCGCTCTGGGGCTTTCCGTTATGCTTTTTGCGGGGAGCTTTGCGCACCCGGCTTATGCCGATGCACCGAAGGTGCAGGTGGATGAGACACTGTACGTCAATACGGACAGCTACGGGAAACCGACAGGAGTGAGCGTCGTCAAGAGCGTCGGCATGAACGGCCGGAATAGCTTTGTGGATTACGGCGAATACACCGACATCATCAATATGACCAATCTCACGGAACCGAAGTATGAGAACGGCAAAATCACCTGGAATGTGGGGGATGATGTCAACCGCTTCTACTATGAGGGGCGGATGGATCAGAATACGGTGGAGATTCCGTGGACCTTCGACATCTCCTATAAGCTGAACGGCGTGCCGAAGAAGGCGGAGGAGCTGCTGGGGGCCTCAGGTCTTGTGGAGATTCATATCAAGGCAGATCCCAACCCCAGGGCCGGGGCCTATTACCGGAACAACATGCTGCTGATGGCGGCGGTGCCGGTGGATATGGAAAAATGCTACAGCGTGGACGCCCCCGGCTCCCAGACCCAGACCATGGGCAGCTATACAGGCGTCATCTTCATGGCCCTTCCCGGCGAGGAGGGGGATTTTACCGTCCGTCTCGGAACCGATGACTTTTCCAGTGTGGGCGTGATCATGACTATGATGCCCGGAACCCTGGAGGACCTGGGAAGAATCAAGGACCTGAAAGAGGCGAAGGACACCTGGAGAGAGAACGGCGATAAGCTGTATGAAAGCATCGATGACCTGATGGCAGCCATGGAGGGCATGAAGGAGGATGTAAAAACCGCCAGAGACGGCACAAAGAATCTACAGAATGCCCAGCAGATAATCAGCGGAAACCGGAAGCAGACGGAAGCGCTTTCTGCCCAGGCCATCGCAGAGCTGGGCACACTCACCCAGGAGACAGCGGAACTGGTTCCCTATCTGCAGACGGCCCGCACGGCAGTGTCGAATATGAATTACAATGTGGACGCCATGTACAATTCACTGGAGTCCACCCAGGATGACCTGGATACTCTGTATGACCGGCTGCGGAGTCTGCAGCGGGCGCTCTACAGCGCCTCAAACGGTGCGGATGCTGCGGCTGTCACGGAGAATGACCGGGCGGAAATCGGCCGGATTGCAAAAGACATCATCACCGTGAACGGCGACCTGGCCGAGGGTGCCACCCATATCGGCGCTGTGGGCGATGAGGTTAAAAAGCATGCGGCGGAGGCCAAGGCTGCTGCCGAGAATATCACGAAGGGCGAACGGGCCCAGGCGATAAAACGGGAAATCGCAAGGGCCGCCAGTGACTCCAACCTGCCGAAGGAACAGCAGGCTGCCATCTACCGGAGTGTGGAAGAGTACGAGGCTGCCATCAACCAGACGGTGGTGGATTTCTCCACAGACGTGGAGAACAGCCGGATTACGAAGACATTTAACCACGTCACAAAGACAGTGGATGATTCGGTTCCCCTCATCAATGACCTGAACGGGGCCGTGATGAGAAGCTCGAAGATTGTGGATGACGTCAACATGGCCCTGGGTCTTACGTCCGGCGTGGCGTACCAGACCGGACGGACGGTGGGCACGCTTCGGACGGTGGATGACGACCTGATCTATCTGATTGACGATGTCCGGGTTCTCATCGATACCATGGACAGCTATGTGCCGGATGTGCTGGACGGACTGACGGACACCGAGGATACGCTGAATGCGCTGACCGGCACCATGGCGACCACCCATGCACTCCTTTCCACGGTGAACGGAACGCTGACCGTGGCGGGAGACAGTCTGGATGCGGGAAGCCGGAAGACGCTGAAAGCGATGCAGGGGACGCTGACCAATACCCTGAGCATGCTGGATGATATCGGCGAAGTGAGGGCTGCCGGCCAGGCCATGAAGCAGACCCTCGACGATGAGCTGGACAGGCTGGAGGAGGAGACCAGCTTCCTTAATATGGATCCGGATGCAAGAAAGCAGTCCTTCACCTCGGCTCTGAACGCGGAGCCCCACAGCCTGCAGATCGTGGTCCGCACAGGGGAGATCAGCGAAGATACCCAGCCGACGGATATTACCGACGAAGAGGCGGAGCCGGAGGATGTGGGCGTTCTTGCACGGATCTGGACCGTATTCAAGAAGATTTTCGACGCGATTGCGTCCCTGTTCAACCGATAACGGAAAAGAAGGCTAGACAGATTTATGGCATTACTTGCGCAACTGAAAAACAGAATATCTGCCCTGAAATCGGAGAATGGGAAATCGGATAAGACCGGCGGCCGGCATATTGCCGACGTGATTGTAGAGCACAACCGGGGAATCGCAGGGATTGTCCTGGCTCTGGTTGTGGTGTCGATTCTGTGCATCCCCTTTGTGGGCGTAAATTATGATCTGACATCCTATCTGCCGGACTACGCCGATTCTAAGAAGGCTATCAATATGATGAAGGACACCTTCGGCTATCCGGGCACCGGCCGCATCATGCTGAAGAATGTCTCTCTGTATGAGGCAAAGCAGTACAAGAACCAGATGGAAAAGGTGGAGGGCGTGGACCAGATTATCTGGTGCGACCTGGTAAACCAGGTCTACTCCTCCTCGGATTTCATCGATTATACCGCCATCGACGAGTACTACAAGGACAACTGCGCCGTGATGGACGTCACCTTCACGGAGGGAGATACCAGCCGGCTGACCCACCGCGCCATCGATGATATCGAAGAGATCCTCGGGGACCGGGGATATATCGTCGGCATGTCGCCCACCAACAAATTCACAGAGGAAAATGTGCAGGGGCAGATGAAAATGATCTTGGCCGTGGCGGTCACCTTCATTTTCCTGATTCTTCTGGCAACGACCACCTCCTATTTTGAGCCGGTTCTCTTCCTGACCGTCATCGGGTGCGCCATCGCCATCAATAAGGGAACCAACCTGGCACTGGGGGAGATCTCCTTTGTCACCAACAATATTGCGGACGTCATGCAGCTGGCCACCTCCATGGACTATTCCGTATTCCTGCTGCACGCCTATGAGCGGGAGAGGGAAAATGGTCTCGATAAGGAAGCGGCCATGAAGGAGGGCCTGAAAAACACTATCAACACGGTGCTGGCCAGCTCCTTAACCACTTTCTGCGGTTTCATCGTTCTTATCACCATGCAGTTTAAGATGGGATGGGACCTGGGAATTGTCATGTCGAAGAGTATTATCTGCAGTCTTCTCATGGTCATTTTCCTGATGCCGGCCCTGCTGCTCCGGTGGTCCGACCGCATCGACCGGACCAGGCACAGACCCTTCCTGCCCCGGTTTCACCGGTTTTCCATCGTTGTGAACCGGCTGAGCCCCTATGTGCTGGCCCTGGTGCTTCTGATCGCAGCGCCCTGTTATGTGGCCCAGGGGATGAACAATTTCATGTACGGACCGGATGCCGTCGGCGCCGGACCCGGTGTTTCCATCTATGAAAACGCGAAGGAGATCGATGAAAAGTTCGGCAGATCCAACCTGATTGTGGCCATATTTCCCACCGAATCGGACCAGAAGGAACGGCAGGTGGCCGATGAGCTGAAGGAACTGCCCTATGTGAAGAATGTCATGACCCTGGCGGCCTATCTGCCGGAGGGCGTTCCGGAATCCATGCTTCCCAAGAGCATCACCAAGCTGTTCCATCAGGGAGGCTACACCCGGGCGCTGATTTACATCAAGACAAAGCCGGAGAGCGCGCTGGCCTACAAGGATACCCTGGAAGTGTCGCAGATTCTCCGGAGCTACTATCCGGAAGAGTGCTACATCACGGGCAACACGCCTTCCACCATGGATATGGAGAACATTCTGAAGGTGGACTACCAGAGAGTCAACAATCTGGCCATGCTGGGCGTATTTGTGGTTGTCATGATGTCCTTCCATTCGCCCGTCATGCCGCTGGTGACGATGATCCCCATCATGATTGCCATCTATCTGAACATGGCCTTCCCCTATATCGTGGGAAAGAGCATGATTTTCATCGGATACGCGGTGGTCAGCTGCATACAGCTGGGAGCAACCATCGACTATGCGATCCTGTGCACGGAGAACTACATGCATGTGCGCCGGACGGAGGAGGACAAGAAAGAGGCGTCGAGAACCATGGTGGAGCTGAGCTTCCCGTCGATTCTGACCTCCGGCACCATCCTGATTGTCTGCGGCTATGCCATAAGCTACCTGTCGTCGATTCCCGCCATCAGTGAGGTAGGCCGTCTTGTGGGACGCGGAGCCATCTTCTCCGTGGTTTTTGTCACGACGACGATGCCGGTTCTTCTGCGGCTGGTGGACCACTTTATCATGACGCCGGCAGCGGAAAAACGGCAGCTGCGAAGAGCGAGAATCCACCGGGCTGCGGTCGCCGCGAAGAACCGCCGGCGGATGCGGCACGAGAAGATAAAAGAGATGCTTTCGGACATCCGAAGAAAGTGATTGTGAAGGAATCCCCCGCGGGTGTATAATAACCCGGACGGGGGATTTTACTATGAATTCACAGAGAATAGAGAGTATTGCAGCCGCGGAAGAATACCTGAACCGGATTCCGCGGTTTTCGAAGGTTAAGCATGATATGTCGGATCTCCGGACGATGCTCCGGATGCTGGATGCGGAATTTGCAGAAGACAAGGTGGTCCATGTGGCCGGCACCAACGGCAAGGGGTCGGTCTGCGCCTTTCTGACCTCCATACTGCGGAGCGCCGGGAAGACGACGGCCACATTTACCTCTCCCCATCTGGTATCGGTAAGAGAGCGGTTCCGCTTTGACGGGGAGATGATCTCTGAGACCGGATTCATGGATGCTTTCACGGCAGTCCATCAGGCAGAAGAGGTCTTTGCCGGTGCCGGGATGACCATTCCCACCTACTTTGAATATCTGTTTCTGATGTTTGCCGTGATGTGCCGAAAGCACCCGACGGACAATACTATCCTGGAGACCGGACTGGGCGGGCGGTTGGATGCCACCAACTGCCTGCAGAAGCCTGCGGTCTGCGCCATCACGTCCATCAGCCTGGACCACATGCAGTACCTGGGAAATACGGTCACTGCCATTGCGGGCGAGAAGGCGGGCATCATCAAGGAAGGCGTGCCGTTTATCTATGACAATACGGATGCCGAGGCCTCGGCGGTATTTGTCCGGACGGCAGAGGAAAAGCACTGCCGGGCGTATCCGGTGGATCCGTCCATGGCAGAGGGCCTTGCGGTTTCGGGAAAGGGTCTTCGGTTTACCGGTATGACCAAAAATGCGGGAAGACTTTCCCTCCATGTTCCGTTCCCGGCTGCATACCAGGCGGTCAATGCGATGATTGCCGCGGAAGCAGCGGG
>DMCD01000168.1:0-1157 GCA_003445895.1 Lachnoclostridium sp.
TCGGCGCTCCCATGGAGACCTGCCTGACCTTTGACAACGTGGCCCGGTCCCTGGCGGAGCACGGCGGCTATACCCGGCTTATCTCGAAGGAAGAGGCCAAGGATATCCTGCAGATGTGCTTTTCCTATGACCTGGTCCAGATGGGGGAAAATGTCCGCGAACACCCGGCGTTCATGTGCAACTGCTGCGGATGCTGCTGCGAGGCGCTGGAGGCGGCCAGGAAGTTCGGCCCCATGCAGCCCATCGCAACAACAAACTATATTCCGAAGATAACAGAAGAAACCTGCATCGGCTGCGGGAAATGTGAACGGACCTGCCCGGTGAACGCCATTTCCATGACGGAGGCCTGTCCGCCGTCGGCTGAGGAGGCAGGGCAGCCATCGGCGGCACCCGAAAGCAGGGCTCCGCGGAAGGAAAAACGCCCTCTCATTGACGAGTCTATCTGCCTCGGCTGCGGCCTCTGCGCGAAGAACTGTCCCACGAAGGCCATTGTCATGGAGCGAAGACCGATTCAGGTGATTACCCCGGTCAACAGCACCCACCGGTTTGTGGCGCAGGCCATCGAGAAGGGAACGCTGCAGAACCTGGTATTCGACAACCAGGCCTTTGCTAACCACCGGGCCATGGCGGCCGTCTTCGGCGTGATTCTGAAGCTTCCGCCCATAAAGCAGGCCCTGGCCAGCAGACAGTTTAAGTCGGTGTATCTGGACCGGCTGCTGTCCGCCCAGAAGGAGAAATGACTATGCAGAGTCTTTCGGAACGCACCGCGAATTTTACGGATTCTGTCATCCGGCGCATGACCCGGATTTCCCTGAAGTACGGGGCGGTCAACCTCTCCCAGGGATTTCCGGACTTTGACCCGCCGAAGGAGATCCTTGACCGCCTTGCCGAGGTGGCCCATGAGGATTTTCACCAGTATTCCATCACCTGGGGAGCGCAGAACTTCCGGCGGGCCCTGGCAGAAAAACAGTCCCGGCTCATGGGATTTTCCATCGACCCGGAGACGGAGATTGTGGTGACCTGCGGCAGTACCGAGGCGATGATGGCCGCCATGATGACGGTCACCAACCCCGGGGATAAGGTGATTATCTTTTCGCCCTTCTACGAGAACTACGGGGCGGATACCATACTGTCCGGCGCGGAGCCCATCTACGTGC
>DMCD01000168.1:1199-3663 GCA_003445895.1 Lachnoclostridium sp.
GAGCCCATCTACGTGCCCCTTACGCCGCCGGCATTTACCTTTGATCCGGAGGTGCTGGAGGATGCATTTCGCCAGAAGCCCAAGGCTCTGGTGCTCTGCAACCCGTCGAACCCCTGCGGCAGGGTGTTTACCCGGGAAGAGCTGGAGACCATCGCCTGTCTGGCGAAGAAATACGATACCTATGTGATTACCGATGAGGTGTATGAGCACATCGTCTATGCGCCCCACCGGCATATCTACTTTGCTCCCCTTCCGGGGATGCGGGAGAGGACCCTGTCCTGCTCGTCGCTGTCCAAGACCTATTCCATCACCGGATGGCGGCTGGGCTATATCATCGCGCCGCCGGAGATCATCGACCGGGCGAAGAAGGTTCATGATTTCCTGACGGTGGGGGCGGCAGCGCCGCTTCAGGAGGCCGTGATCCCGGGGCTTAAGTTCGGGCAGGACTATTACGACGACCTGCTGGCAAAGTACACTCACAAGAAGGAACTGTTCCTGCGGGGGCTGGATAACCTGGGAATAGCACACAATGACCCGGAGGGAGCGTATTATGTGATGCTCGACATCTCGGAGTTCGGGTATGAGAGTGACCTCCGGTTCTGTGAGGACCTTGCGGAGAGAGTGGGCGTCGGTGCCGTGCCGGGCTCCAGCTTTTTCCGGGAGCCGGTAAATCATCTGATCCGGCTGCATTTTGCAAAAAAAGATGAGACATTAATGGAAGCCCTGGACCGGCTGTCCGGCCTGCGGGCAGCGTTTCACTGATGCTTATGAAGAATAATTCCTATGCCAGGGGAATCCTCCTGGTCGCAATTTCCGCAGCATCCTTCGGGGTGCTGCCGATATTTACAAAATTTGCCTACCAGTACGGAACCGGAACGTATACCCTTCTGTTTCTCCGGTTCCTGGTTGGGGCCGTATTTATGCTGAGCCTTATAAGCATCCGGAAGATGCCTCTGCCGTCTGCCCGGGAGATTGGAATTTTTCTGCTGATGGGCGGCGTGGTGTATGTGGGCCAGTCCACGACATTCTTTCTGGCACTGCGCCATGCGTCCGCGGGCGTGGTGTCTCTTCTCCTGTACCTGTATCCGGCCTTTGTGACCGCCGGATCGGTCCTGTTTTTCGGGGAAAGGATCACGAAGCGGAAGCTTCTGGCCCTGGTGCTGGCGCTTATGGGCGCGGCGGTCATCGTGGCCGGAGAACTGCAGGCAAGTCCTCTGGGGGTGGTATTGGCCATCGCATCGTCGGTGGTCTACACCTTCTATATTCTGGCCAGCTCAAAGCTGGTGCGGCCGGGCATGGGTCCCCAGTCTTCGGGATTTATCTTTCTCGGGGCGGCGGCAGTCTACGGAGTTCTCACCCTGATCTTCGGGTTTCAGCCGCCGACGGAGCCGGCGGGATACATCCCGGTCATCCTGCTGGGGCTTATATCCACGGTGGTGGCCATGGGAACGCTCCTTGCGGGGATGGAGATCACGGGACCCTCGGCGGCGTCGCTGGTCTCGACGCTGGAGCCTCTGGTTACGGTGCTGCTCTCCGTGCTGGTGCTGCATGAGAAGCTGACATGGAATGTTGTTCTGGGCGGAGTTCTGGTGATGACCGCGCTGTTCATCACCGCGAAGCAGGAAAATGCCTGAGTGCTGTCCATTGGCAGAATGACAAGAGGCATGGTATCATAAAAGAGTAATGCGAATATAGTCCCTGTCCTGCAGGACAGCTGCACAGGGGATTCATGACAACTTCAGAAGACTTTTGCAGAGGAGGAAACGCACATGATCTACAGAGATTTTCAGGGGAAGAAACTTTCGGCCCTCGGCTTCGGCGCCATGCGCCTTCCGGTGATTGACGGAAATGACGCGAATATCGACGAGGCGGCCGCTCTCGACATGGTGGATTATGCTTATCAGCAGGGCATCAACTACTACGATACTGCCTGGGGCTATCACGGGGAGAATTCCGAGCTGGTGATGGGAAAAGCTCTTAAGCGCTATCCCAGAGAGAGCTTTTATGTGGCCACCAAGTTCCCGGGCTATGACCCTTCCAACTGGCCGAAGGTGAAGGAGATCTTCGAGAAGCAGCTGGAAAAGCTGCAGGTAGAGTACTTTGATTTCTACCTCTTCCACAATGTCTGCGAGATGAACGTGGACGCCTACCTGGATGATGAGAAGTACGGCATCTATACCTATCTGATGGAACAGAAGAAGAACGGAAGAATAAAGCATCTCGGCTTCTCCGCCCACGGCAGCATCGAGACCATGAAGCGGTTCCTGGAGAAATACGGGAAGGATATGGAATTCTGCCAGATCCAGCTGAACTACCTGGATTACGACTTCCAGGATGCGAAGGGGAAGATGGAACTGCTCCGGGAGTACAACCTTCCGGTGTGGGTGATGGAGCCCCTCCGGGGCGGCCGTCTCTGCAGCCTTACCGACGAGGAGATGGCAGTTCTTCAGAAGGAGCGGCCGGA
>DMCD01000168.1:3784-5219 GCA_003445895.1 Lachnoclostridium sp.
ACCCTGTCCGGCATGTCCAATATGGAGCAGCTGGTGGATAATATCGCCATTTTCCAGGAGGAAAAGCCTCTGTCGGAGAAGGAGATGGGAGCTCTTGCGGAAGTGACGAAAATGATGCTGGAGAAGAAGACTCTTCCCTGCACCGCCTGTCACTACTGCGTGAGTCACTGCCCGATGGAGCTGCCGATTCCGGAGCTCATCGCCCTCTACAATGAGCATGCCTTTACCGGCGGCGGATGTATCGCCCCAATGCTTCTTGCCACCTATCCCGAGGAGAAGAAGCCCTCGGCATGCATCGGCTGCAGAAGCTGCGAGACTGTCTGTCCCCAGACCATAAAGATTTCCGAGATGATGTCGGATTTCGCAGAGCGGCTGAAGGGATAATAAAGCGTTCGCATTTTCCGGAGAATCCGATATAATACCCTGAGAAGACAAAATGACCATTCTATGCTGACAATAGGAGGATATCATGCGCGAGATGAGAAGACAGGATCGGATGCTTTCCGAAGAGGAAGCTTATGAAGTGCTGGAGAAGGCAGAGTACGGAATTCTGTCCACAGTCTGCGAGGACGGAACACCCTACGCGGTGCCCATGAGCTACGGGATGAAGGATGGCGTTATCTATATGCACTGTACTGTCGCAGGAGGACAGAAGATCGACAATCTGCGGTTCAGTCCCCGGGCCTGTTTTACGGCGGTGAGTGACACGAAAGTGCTGCCGGAGAAGTACGGAACTCTGTACCGGTCTGCCGTGGTATTCGGCAATGTGGAGATTCTTGAGGAGAAAGACGAGAAGAGAGAAGGCCTCCGGACACTCCTGGAGAAGTATTCCGCAGACTATATGGAGGGCGGCATCAAATATATGGAAGCTTCCCTGGACAAGGTTTATATCCTTCGCCTTAAGATTGAACAGATCAGCGGCAAGGGACGGAAGAAATAATTCACGGCGGACTTGCTGGTAACTTCAAAATACAATGACATGGTGGATTTAGCTTTATGAAATGGAAACAGACACTTCTGCCCCTTGTCACGGCGATGATCTGGGGGGCAGCATTTACGGCCCAGGCGCTCTGCGCAGAGCACCTGGGACCCTTCAGCATCAGCGCAATCCGGTTTTTTATCGCCTTTGTGGTTCTTTTTCCCTTCTGCATCATCCTTCGGCGGATGGGAAAGGGCATGGGCGGCTTGCGGGAGGTTGTTCTGGGGAGTCTCCTCTGCGGGACGGCGCTGTTTCTCGCGACCAACGCCCAGCAATATGCCCTGAACGCGGGAGCCTCCGCCAGCAAGGCGGGGTTTGTGACAGCCCTCTATATCGTACTGGTGCCCCTGGTGCAGATGATCCTGTTCCGGAAGGGCTCCTTTAAGACCTGGATTGCGGTGTTCATTGCCGTCATCGGCATGTACTTCCTTTGCATCAAGGAAGGCTTCACGGTGG
>DMCD01000222.1 GCA_003445895.1 Lachnoclostridium sp.
AGGTCGATATCCGGCTCCTTGTCTCCCTTGAATCCCAGGAAGGTCTCGAAGGGGATGTCGAATCCGTCCTTGACCAGCGGCTTTCCGCAGACCGGGCATACCTTGTCCGGCATATCGCAGCCGGCCATGCCGGAGAACTTCTTTACCTCCGGCGAATCAAAATCGCTGTAATGGCAGTTTGTGCAGTAATAGTGGGGACTTAAGGGATTGACCTCCGTAATTCCCGCCATGGTCGCCACAAAGGAGGAGCCGACAGAACCTCGCGAACCCACGAGATACCCGTCCTCATTCGACTTCCACACCAGCTTCTGGGCAATGATATACATGACGGCAAAGCCGTTGCTGATGATGGAATTCAGCTCTCTCTCCAGACGCTCGGTAACGATCTCCGGCAGGTTTTCCCCGTACATCTCGTGGGCCCGGTTGTAGCAGATGGTCCGGAGGGTCTTGTCGGAATCCGGAATGATGGGCGGCCGCTTGTCGGGACGGACCGGGGAAATGCGCTCGCACATGTCCGCGATCCTGCGGGTGTTGTCGATGACCACTTCCTTCGCCTTGTCGCTTCCGAGATACTCGAATTCCCGGAGCATCTCCTCGGTGGTCCGAAGGTAGAGGGGCGCCTGGTTGTCTGCGTCCTCAAAGCCCTTGCTGTACATGATGATGCGCCGGTACACCTCATCCTCCGGATCCAGGAAATGGACGTCGCAGGTGGCGCAGACCGGCTTTTTGAACTGTTCCCCGAGGGAGACGATTTTCCGGTTCAGATTCCGGAGATCCTCCTCGTCCTTTACATCGCTCTTTTCATCCCGGATCAGGAACTCGTTGTTCCCGATGGGCTGGATTTCCAGATAATCGTAGAAACTCACGATCTTTCCCAGCTCCGTGTCCGGAACGCCCCGCTCGATGGCCCGAAACAGTTCTCCCGCCTCGCAGGCCGAACCCAGAATCAGGCCTTCCCGGTACTTCATGAGAAGGCTCTTGGGGATCCGCGGCCTCCTGCGGAAGTAATTCAGGCAGGATTCCGATACCAGCCGGTAGAGGTTGATGCGTCCCAGGTCATTCTTGGCAAGGATAATGATATGGTAGGTGGGAAGCTTCATGATGGTCTCCGCACTCATCTCGCTCAGCGCATTCAGCGCCCCGAGATCGTGGATATCCCGCGCATGAAGCATCTCCAGAAACCGGACAAAGATTTCCGCCGTTGCGCCGGCATCATCCACCGCCCGGTGATGATTCTCCAGTGAGATTTTCAGCTCCTTGGCCACCGTATCCAGCTTGTACCGGTTCAGGTTCGGCAGAAGGAGTCTCGCCAGGGTTACCGTATCCAGAATGGTCGGCCCATAGGTCAGTCCCAGGCGATTGGCATTTTCCCGGATAAAGGAGGTATCAAAGGAGGCGTTGTGGGCCACAATCACCGCATCGCCGCAGAACTCCAGAAACTTCGGCAGAACCTCGCTGATCACCGGGGCGGACAGGACCATGTTGTCATTGATGCCCGTCAGCTGCTCGATGTGGTAAGGAATCGGCACCTGGGGATTGACGAAGGTGCTGAAGCGGTCCGTGATCTGTCCCTTCTCCACCCGGACTGCGCCGATCTCGATGATATGGTTGGTCACGGGGCTGAATCCGGTGGTCTCGATATCGAACACCACGCAGGTGCAGTCCAGATCCTGTCCCCTTCCGTTTACCACCAGCTCTTCGATATCGTTGACGAGATAGCCCTCCATCCCGTAGATAACCTTGAAATCCGGGGAAAGCTTTGTATGCAGGGCGTCCGGAAAGGCCTGGACGCAGCCGTGGTCCGTCACGGCCAGGGCATCCATTCCCCAGGACTCCGCCCGCTTCAGGATGGCGCCCACATCGGAGACGCCGTCCATATCGCTCATCTTGGTATGACAGTGGAGCTCCACCCGCTTTACGGGGCTGTGGTCCTCTCTGCGGATGCGGAAGTCGCTGCACTTCTTTACGCCGGAAACGGAGCTGATGGTCAGCTCTCCGTCAAACTTGTCATTGTTGGCCACGCCCTTGATCAGGACAAACTGTCCCTCGGAGAGGGCCGCCTTCACATCCGGCGCACTCTCCTCATCGGCAAACATCTTGACCCGGATGGTGTCCGTAAAGTCGGTGATATTGGCCATAAAGAGGGTGGATCCCGACCGCAGGGTCATGGTCTCGGTGAAGATGATCTTTCCGCGGATGGTCACCATGCCCAGATGTCCGTCCAGCTCATTGATCGGCAGCGGATCGTCATTAAAGTCGCGGCCGTAGAGAACGTCCGCATTCTCGGAGCGGACATAGGGCTTCCGGAAGGATCCCTTCCCCTTTCCGTTTTTCCAGCCGTTCTTCTGCGGAGCTGCCTGGGGCGTCTTCTCCTTTCCGGCCTCTTTATTCTCTTTTGCGGCACTCTCTTTCTTCTTCAGGGACTGTTCCGGCCCTGCCGATGATACTTCTTCTGCTGCAGGCAGTGCCTCTTCCTCAGTCTTCATGATGACCGGTGAAAGAACCTCTTCCTGCTCTTCCTTTTCCACCGGAGGAATCCAGTCAAACTGCACCTCCGTGGGAAGGCCGCACCGCTCAGTGAATATCTTCTCCAGAATACGCGCCAGTTCCGGCGCCTTGTCCCTTATAATCTCCCGGTCCTCGGCCGTAAGCACCATGAGGTTCTCTTCGGGGAAGGTGAATTGGGCCTTTCGGAACATCTGATACATCAGGATGCTCGCTTGCCGGAGCTCATGGAGAATACTTGTCCGGTAGACCTTCAGGAGCTTTTCCGGCGTATACTGGCCGGAGAGACGGAACTTTTCGTAGATGCGGATCTGAACGTTCTTCTGCGGAAAAAGCTGGGACCGGATCCCCTCTTCCATCTTTTCGATATTCTGCCGGGGCATCAGTCTCGGACTTTCAATGTACACGGAAATCCGGGTGCGATCCCGGTTGATGGATACCCGCTCCACCTGAACCATCTCCAGGAGTCCCCGCAGGTTCTCCGTAACGTTCAGGGTCGGAAATACTTCAAGAAACGCTCTCATGGCATCTGCTCCGTCTTTGTCAGCCTCTCTGCTCCATCAGGCTGTCCAGCTCTGCGCGGAGGGCCCCCAGAAGCTCCGCTTCCGGCAGCTTCTTCACGATCTCACCCTTCCGGATGAGCAGTCCCTCTCCGATGCCCCCGGCGATGCCGAGGTCGGCCTCTCTGGCCTCACCGGGCCCATTGACCACGCAGCCCATAACAGCCACTTTTATATCCAGCGGGTAATCCCGCACCATCTCCTGCACCTGCCCGGCCAGGCCGATCAGGTCGATCTGCGTTCTGCCGCAGGTCGGGCAGGATACCACCTCGATTCCGCCCTTCCGGAGTCCCAGGGTCCTGAGAATCAGCTTTGCGGAATAAATCTCCTCCAATGGACTTCCGGTCAGGGACACCCGGATGGTGTCGCCGATTCCCTGTCCGAGAATCAGTCCCAGACCCACGGCGGACTTGATATTGCCCTCCGTCACCGTGCCGGCCTCCGTGATGCCCACATGCAGGGGATGCCGTGTCTTCGGGGCAATCAGCCGGTGGGCGTCGACGCACATCATAACGTCCGAGGACTTGATGCTGATGACCAGATTGTCATATCCCATATCCTCGATGAGGGCCACCTTGCCCAGGGCGCTCTCCACCAGGCCTTCGGCCGTCACGCCGCCGTACTTCTCCAGATACTCCTTTTCCAGGGATCCGGAGTTTACGCCGACACGGATGGGGATATTTCTCTCCTTCGCCGCATCCACCACGGCCCGCACCCGGTCTTTCGACCCGATATTTCCGGGATTGATGCGGATTTTGTCCGCCCCGTTCTCGATGGCTGCGATGGCGAGCCGGTAATCAAAGTGAATGTCCGCCACCAGGGGAATATGGATCTGCTTTTTGATCTCCGGCAGGGCCTTTGCCGCTTCCATATGGGGCACCGCCACCCGGATAATCTCACATCCCGCCTTCTCCAGCGCGAGAATCTGGGCCGTTGTTGCCGCCGCATCCTCTGTCTTTGTATTGCACATGGACTGAATCCGCACGGGATTTCCCCCGCCGATGGCCACATTGCCGATGTGCACAATATCTGTCTGTTCTCTGTATGTCATATTACCTATCTCCGATTCTGTTTTTTCTTACTTAAACAGGCCCTGCAGGTCATGCCAGAAAACCACGACCATCAGCGCCATCAGCAGCATAAATCCCACCACGTGGATCCTTCCCTCGATCTCCGGGTCCACCCGTTTTCCGCGGATCATCTCCAGGAAAATAAACACCAGGCGTCCGCCGTCCAGTGCCGGAAAAGGCAGAAGATTCATGACGCCCAGGTTGGCGGACAGAAAGACGCACATGCTGGCCAGATTCAGCAGCACGATCATCATGCCGTAGGGCCTGCTCTCATTGACCGTCTCCCCGATCATGGAAACGATCTTCACCGGACCGCCGATGTCCTCTTCCTTGACCTCCCGCCGGGCCAGCATGCCCAGACTCTGCCAGGTGAGATAGACCCAGTAGCGGACCTCGTAGGCGCCGTACTGCACCACCCGCAGGGGATTCTCCGCCTTCCGGTATCCGCCGCCGGTAATACCGATCAGATACCTCCCCGCATCCTGGGAATACTTCGGGGTAATCACCGTGCGGCCCGCTTCCCCGTTCCGCTCATAGGTAATATCCAGCTCCTTCCCCGTGTGGGTCATGATATAGGCGGTGATATCCCGGTAAATCAGGACCCGGTGTCCATTGATGCCCGTGATGGTATCCCCGGGCATAAGCCCCGCCTCCTGTGCGGGATACCCCTCCATAATCTGGCTTACCTCCGGCCGGTCATAGCCGAAGAGGCCGATCACAAAGCAGGAGCACAGAAATGCCAGGATGAAATTAAAGGCCGGCCCGCCGGCGATCACAAGAAACCGCTTCCAGGCCGCCGCCTTTCCGAAGGGAAGGCCCTTCGCGTCCGGGGGAATCATGTCCTCCGGCACGTCGGCCTCATCCTCCCCCAGCATCATGCAGGAGCCGCCGATGGGCAGCGCCTTCAGGGAATAGCGGGTGCCGCCGCGGACAAAGCTCACAATTCTCGGGCCCATACCCAGGGAAAACTCCAGGACGCAGACTCCGCTTTTCCGGGCCATCAGATAGTGCCCGAATTCGTGAAACAGAACAATCAGGCCGAATACCAGAACTGCCGCAATTATACTCATCTTCTTTTACCAGCTTCTGCTCTCTATAAACTCTCTTGTCCAGGCTTCCGTCTCCAGAATCTCCTCCACCGTGGGATTCTCGATAATGCGATGATGGTCCATGGCCGCCTCGATCATGTCGTCGATGGTGAGATACCCGATCTTTTCCTCCAGGAACATGGCAACCGCCAGCTCATTGGCCGCGTTGAATACCGTCGGCAGACTTCCGCCCGCCGTTCCTGCCCGGTATGCCAGGGAAAGGGCCGGGAAGTTCACCGGATCCGGATCCTCAAAGGTAATGTCCTTAAGCTTTCCGAAGTCCAGCCGCTCTCCCGGAAGGTATCTCCGCTCCGGATAATAGAGGGCGTACTGGATGGGCAGCTTCATGTCCGGCGTTCCCAGCTGGGCAATCACAGCCCCGTCCACATACTCGATCATGGAGTGAATCACGCTCTGAGGCTGAACCACCACCTGTACCTGGTCCATCGTCACGTCAAAGAGCCAGTGGGCCTCCATCACCTCCAGCCCCTTGTTGACCATGGTGGAGCTGTCAATGGTAATCTTCTTTCCCATATGCCAGTTCGGGTGCTTCAGGGCATCCGCGGGACGGATGTCCCGGAGGGACTCCCTCGTTCTTCCCCGGAAGGGGCCGCCGCTGGCCGTCAGCAGAATCTTGTGGACCGGATTATTCCCGGAGCCCTGCAGACATTGGAATATAGCCGCATGCTCGCTGTCCACCGGAAGGATCTTCACGCCCTCGGTGCGGGCAAGGTCCATGATGATATGGCCCGCCGTCACCAGAGTTTCCTTGTTGGCAAGGGCGATATCCTTTCCCGCTTTCATGGCTGCGATGGTCGGACGGATGCCGATCATGCCCACCACGGCAGTGACCACAATCTCCGCGTCCTTCTCGGTCGCCGCGGCGATCAGCCCCTCCATACCGGAATGGACCTGTACATCCAGGTCCTTCACCCGGACGGCCAGGTCCGCTGCCGCCTTCTCATCATATAATACTGCAATCTTCGGGCGAAACTCCCGAATCTGCTGCTCCAGGGCGCTGACATTGCTGCCCGCAGCCAAAGCTGTCACCCGGATATCCCCGTTATTTCTCACAACCTCCAGGGTCTGGGTTCCGATGGAACCCGTGGACCCGAGAATACTGATATTCTTCATACTGAATTACTTCTCTCTTTCGTCTGCCGCCTTACAGCAGGAAAATAATGGCAAAATAGACCGCCGGCGCGGTGAAAATCACGCTGTCAAACCGGTCCAGCACGCCGCCGTGCCCCGGGATCAGATTGCCGTAATCCTTCACGTCATGATCCCGTTTTATGCCGGAAGCCGCCAGGTCTCCAATCTGGGAAATGAGCGCGCCCACGCCGCAGGAAACCGCACAGACCAGCTCCGGCCGCAGCACCTCATCCATCTTCTCCCGGAAGGCCATGCCGAACAGGAATCCCAGAAGGGCCGCCCCCAGGGTTCCGCCGATGGCACCCTCGATGGTCTTCTTCGGGCTCAGCACCGGCGCCAGCTTATGCTTTCCGAAGAGCCGCCCCGCACAGTAGGCCAGGGTATCGCATCCCCAGGCGCTCAGGAAGATGATCCATACCAGGATCTTACCGTCCTGCATCGCCCGGACATAGTAAATATAGGACAGCATGACGCCGGGATAGACCACGCCGAAGAAGGCATTGGTCGCCTGTTCAATCCGGTACTTCGGAAACCGGAGGACATAATTGGCCATAATCACCATCAGCGCGCCGATGATGAACAGGGAGGTATACCGCTCCCAGCCCGTCGCCACCATCAGATAGTGTACGGCACAGGCTGCATAGCCCGTCCGTCCGAGGCTGGTATGCTCCAGTCCCACCACCCGGTAATATTCAAAAAGTCCGATAAAGGAAAGCGCCGCACATACGGCGAACACCACCTGTTTTCCCGCCAGGATGGCAGCGATGGCCAGGGCCACCAGCACTATGCCGCTGATAAGTCTCGTACGAAACATGCACTCACCCCTGCTTTACACCGCCGAATCTGCGTTCCCGTTTATTGTAGGCCTCAATGGCACGAATCAGCTCTTCCCGGTTAAAATCCGGCCACAGCGTATCGGTCACATAGAGCTCGCTGTAGGCCAGCTGCCAGAGCAGATAGTTGGAAAGCCTGAGCTCTCCGCTGGTGCGGATCATCAGGTCCGGGTCCGGAATTCCCGCCGTATCCAGGTAAGAGGTAATCTTTGCCTCATCCACCTCTTCCGGGGAAAGCTTTCCGTCCCTGCAGTCCGTAAGCATCTTCTGCACCGCCCGGCGTATCTCATCCCGGCTTCCGTAGTTGACCGCAATGACAAAGGTCAGTCCCGTGTTGTCCCTGGTCTTTTCCTCCAGGGTGTTGATGCCGTCGATGATATCCTGCGCAAAACGGTATCGGTCGCCGATCATCTTAACCCGGACATTGTTCTCTCCGGCAATCTTCAGCAGGCGTTTCGTGTAAAAACGGAACAGCTGCATCAGCGCGCCCACCTCTTCCGCGGAGCGCTTCCAGTTCTCCGTCGAAAAGCCGTAAACCGTCAGGTATTCGATGCCGAGTCTCGCGGCGTCCTCCACGATCTGCTCGACCGCCACACACCCCTGCTTGTGGCCCGCCGTGCGCGGAAGCCCCCGCTTCTTTGCCCAGCGTCCATTTCCGTCCAGAATCAGTGCCACATGACGCGGAATCACCAGATTCTCCAGTCTCTCCTCCATGTTTCTCCTCCCGCAAGGAAGGGGCTGTTTGTTCATGCAACAGCCCCTTCCCCCTAGTATCTTTTTTAATCCGGCAGATCAGACCTTCATGATTTCCTTGGTCTTATCCTCGATGGCCTTGTCGATCTTTTCCATCATCTTATCGGTCATCTTCTGGATATCCTTCTCGGCATCTTCCTGATCGTCCTCAGAGATCTCGCCCTTCTTCTCCATCTTCTTGATGGTTTCATTCGCATCGCGGCGGATATTCCGCACGGCAACCTTGGCCGCATCGCCCTTCTTCTTTACGTCCTTGGAGAGCTCTTTTCTGCGCTCCTCGGTCAGCTCCGGGAATACCAGGCGGATGGTGGAACCGTCGTTGCCCGGATTGATGCCCAGGTCAGAGGTGAGGATTGCCTTCTCGATGGCCTTCAGCATCTTTTTGTCCCAGGGTGCGATGGAGATGATCCGCGCCTCCGGTACAGATACGTTCGCCACCTGCTGAATCGGGGTCGGTGTTCCGTAGTAATCCACGCGGATGTGATCGAGTACCTTCGGATTCGCGCGGCCAGCACGGATGGCAGCAAAATCCGACAGCATCGAATCATAGGACTTGTTCATCTTCTCTTCGTAGCCTTTCAGTACTTCCTGCATAATTCCTCTCCTTTTTATCTTATGCGGTAACAACCGTACCGTTTATTTTTCCCTTCAGTGCATTGGCAATGCCATTCTTCTCATCCAGGCTGAAAACTGCCAGCGGAATATGGTTCTCCATGCAGAGCACAGAGGCTGTCAGGTCTACCACGGCAAGCTTTTTGTCGATGACCTCCTGAATGGTCAGCTGATCGAACTTTTTCGCCTCCGGATTCAGCTTCGGGTCACTGTCATAGACGCCGTCAATGGCCTTCGCGAGAAGGATGCAGTCTGCCTCAATCTCCACAGCCCGGAGTGCAGCTCCCGTATCGGTGGAGAAATAGGGATGTCCCGTACCGCCGGCAAAGAACACCACAGTGCCCTTCTTCAGATACTTGAGTGCCCGGTCCTTCGAGAAGAGCTTTGTCATGGTACCCACGGCAAAGGGTGTCAGGATCTCCGTCTTCATGCCTTCGCTTCGGAAAATCTCGGAGACATAGATGCAGTTCATCACCGTGGCCAGCATACCGATCTGGTCTGCCTTGGTCCGGTCGATATTCTCCGAATCCCGGCCACGCCAGAAATTGCCTCCGCCGATCACGACGCCTACCTCAACGCCGTCATCCACCGCTTCCTTTACCTGCATGGCCACTTCCTTGACCGTAGCTTCATCAAAGCCGCTCTTATTCCCTCCGGCAAGCATCTCTCCGGAAAGCTTCAGCAGCACACGTTTCATTTTCATCTTGTCTTCCTCCATAAGCCGATACTGGAAATATTATATCATAATCACCCGGAATATGATACCGGTTTCTGCGGTTATTCAAAGGGATGCATCTTCATGTTGGTATGCATCGTCATATTCACATACTCCGTCTTTGTCTTGGAATAGACTGCTTTCTGGCTGGAATAGAGGCTGTAGTATCCGGACAGGGTAAAGCTTACCGCGATCACGATGGCAAAGCAGGGCATCGCGGTATACCCGAACATTTCCAGTCCGATGATGAGGGTGGAGATGGGCGCATTGGTCACGCCCACAAAAAGGGCCAGCATGCCGCAGGCCGCACAGAGCTCCGCCTGCAGGCCCAGAAGCTGCCCGAAGAGGCATCCGAAGCAGGCGCCGATGGCAAAGGAGGGCACAATCTCGCCTCCCTTGTATCCGGCCTCCAGCGTCACCGCGGTAAAGAGAATCTTCAGCAGGAAATCATACCAGTAAACATTTCCCTCCAGGGCTGCCACGATAAGATTTGCGCCGCTGTTGTTGTACCTTGTCCCTCCGGAAAGAAGGGTCATAACCACGATAAGCGCACCGCCTGCGCAGACCCTCACCCAGGGCCGGTCAATATACTTCTTATACAGCGAAGACGTCCCGCCGAGCACGATGCAGAACAGCGCTGCCACGCCGGAGGCGAGAACTCCCAGAAGGACCATCATGAACGCCAGGCGCACATCAAAATCCGGAACACTCACCATGGCAAACCGGGTGGGCGGAAGTCCCAGGGCCTGTGCCAGCCCTGCCGCCGTAAAAGCGGAGAAAATGCAGGGCACCAGCGCCGCGTAATAGATGACGCCCACGCTTATGACTTCCATGGAGAAAATGGCCGCCGCGACGGGGGTTCCGAACAGGGCCGCAAAGGCGCCGCTCATGCCGCACATCACCGCGATATTCATGTCCTTCTCATCCAGCCGGAG
>DMCD01000210.1 GCA_003445895.1 Lachnoclostridium sp.
CCTGGATGGATATGTTGTAGGCCAGCCGGTTGCCGGCCAGGATATTGCCGTTGCGGTCGTAGATATTGCCCCGGGTCCCCGAGGTGCGGATGACTTTCTCCGCCATCGACACATAATCTTCCTGGTACTTCTCTCCTTCCAGAATCTGAAGGCGGAACAGACGCACAACCAGGATGGAAAACATACCAAAAAAAATCACCGCGAGA
Organism: Lachnoclostridium sp.; assembly: GCA_003445895.1. Classification (GTDB taxonomy): domain Bacteria; phylum Bacillota; class Clostridia; order Lachnospirales; family Lachnospiraceae; genus Clostridium_R. The sequence continues at coordinate 207 of DMCD01000210.1, forward strand.
AGAAACAGCCGCGATGTGATCAGTCTCTTCGCCAGATCCGTGATATATTCCCTGAAATCTTCAAACACGGACAGTGCGCTCCTTTCTAGTGATTTTTCCGGAATCCCCCAAAGATATGGGGAAGCTCCGGTGAGAAGTTCCTGACGGCATTATTCACCGCAAGAAGCAGCCGGTAGATGAACAGGGTTACCACGGTGGTAAAAATCATCTCCGGCAGCATGATTTTGAGAAAATAGTATCCGAAATCCAGCTTCCCGTGGATCAGGAACCGGAAAACGAATATGTAGAGATTGTAGAATAACTCATTCAGGATGCTCAGCGTGAGGGGCAGCGTGATGTACTCCTCGTAGTAATAGCGCTGGAAACAGCCGTTGATATACCCCATGTTGATGAAAAAGAGGGTATAGAAACCAAAGGGTCCGCTGTAGAACAAATCCAGCAGAAGACCCGCGACGAGGCCGTACAGAATGCCGCATTCTCTCCCGTCGATGAAGGAACAGATGGAAACCACAATCAGCAGAAGATTCGGCCAGCATGCCACGACATCAATGATGGGAAATACACACACCTGCAGGGTAAATGCGAGAATGATAATTATGATATTCAGGAAAATCCGTCGAATCATTCCTCTGTCTCTTCGCTCTCCTCTTCTTCCGACTCAGTCTCTATCTCATCCGGGGTATCGTTATGATCCTCCGGGGCTTCCTCCGCCGCTTCATCGCCGATCTGAAGCTCATTCTTCAGCTGGGTGATGACCAGCACTTCCTGCAGTCCCTCGAAGGTACCGGCAGGAATCAGGGCACCGGACTTCGTGATATTATTCGCGTCCGTAACCACATTCTCCGCGTATCCGATGAGAATACCGGGAAGGTACACCTCACTGATGTTGGAGGTGACGATTCGGTCGCCCGATTCAATATCCGATTCCTTCCGGATGTGGTCAAGGCCGAGACGGCCCTGCTCATAGAGCGCCATATCGCCGGCGACATTGCAGATGTCACCGGTGCGCTGGGACATGCCGCTGACATTGCTGCTGTCATCGATGATTGTACGTACCGTTGCGTAGTTTAATCCCACGTCGGTGACAATGCCGATCAGTCCGCCGTTTACCAGTACGTTCATGTCCGGACGGATACCGTCCTTCGTACCCTTGTCAATGCGGAAAATGCGGAACCAGTTGCCGGAATCCCGGGCAATAACACGGGCGGCCACCTTCGGATACTGAAGATATTCCTGGTCCAGCTCGTAAAGCTCCCGCAGCCGTGCCAGCTCATAGACCTCGGAGGAGAGTCTGGTATTCTCTTCCGTCAGTGCGCCGACACGCTCCGTAAGCCGCCTGTTTTCTTCCTGAACCCGGCGGAGCTCCGCCAGATCATGCGCATGGTGATAGATCCCCCCTCCCAGCGCGTTCACGCCCCGCTCCATCGGCACAAGAAAGATTCCCGCGCCGTTTCTGAGCGGGGCCAGAAAACCGCTGTTGAAGGAAGTGATACCAATAAGCAATATGCAGAATACCGAAAGAACCGTTACGATAATCCTGCTTCTCTTCATTGAATCAATCCTCGTTCTTTAAAACTGTAATATGTCTGATCCCCGATAATCAGGTGATCCATCAGGCAGAGGTCCAGCAGTTTGGCGCCCTCCTGCACCTGTTCGGTCAGCGCCACATCATCCTCACTGGGTTCGGGATCCCCGCTGGGGTGATTGTGGACCAGTACGATGCTCACTGCGCCGCCCTTCAGCGCCTCGCGGAAAATCTCCCGGGTTGACGCGATAGAACTGCTGACGGTACCCCGAAACAGTGTCAGGTCCCGCAGAAGCATGCATCGGCCATTTAAGAGCATCAGATGGAGCTCTTCCTGCTCCAGATGACGCATGCTCTCCATGTAATAACCGGAAATCCGGTCCGGACGGTCAAAGGTCTGTTCCCGCACGTTGATGAGGGACCGCCAGATTCGCTTGGAGATCTCCGCCGCGCAGAGCATCTCGATGCCTTTGACCCGGCCCACGCCGCGAAGCTGCATGAGCTGCGGCAGGGAATAATGCAGAAGTCCCGGAAGGCCCGGAGGCTGTCCGTTTGCAAGGATCCGCTGCGCCAGTTCCACGGAGGATTCTCCGCGGCTTCCGGTGCGAAGAAGCACCGCAAGAAGTTCTGCGTCGGTCAGGGCTTCCGGACCGTGGCCCGCGCACTTCTCATAGGGCCGAAGCTGGGCGAAAGATTCCTCTGTTTCTCTCTTATGTCGTCGTTTCATTCATCCCTCCTGTCCGGACTCTCCAAGTACTTAAGGCGGGATGCTGCAGATGCCTGCAGTCTGTATTATTTTACCATAGGAACGATTTTTCGTTTATAAAAGTTTTATTACAATACGAGAACGCCCTTATCCACCAGGCGCTGCAGGGCCATCAGGATGCCGAACTTCGCGTGATACCAGGTCAGTCCGCCCTGGAAGAACACGGAATAGGGGGGCTTGATGGGGCCGTCAGCGGAGAGCTCGATGGAGGAACCCTGGATAAATGCACCCGCCGCCATAATCACATCGGAATCATATCCGGGCATGGCCCAGGGCTCCGGGGTGACAAAGCTGTCCACGGGTGCGGCTGCCTGAATGCCCTCGCAGAAGGCGATGACGCCCTCCGGCTTTCCGAAGGTGACGGCCTGGATAATGTCATGGCGCTCTTCTTTTCCGGAGGGATAGACCTCAAGGCCCAGGCCCTCAAAGACATTGGCCGCAAAGATGGCGCCCTTCAGGGCACCGCCGGTGACGGAAGGCGCAAGGAACAGTCCCTGGAAGAAGGCACTGTTTACACTGAGGGTTGCGCCCACTTCCCGGCCCAGTCCCGGGGAACCCAGACGGTAGGCTGCATTCTCAATGCAGTCAGCCCGGCCGGCGATGTATCCGCCGATGGGGGCAAGGCCGCCTCCCGGGTTCTTGATGAGGGAGCCGACAACCATATCCGCGCCCACCTGGGAGGGTTCGATGCGTTCCACGAACTCACCGTAGCAGTTGTCCACCATGCAGATGACATCCGGCTTCTTTGATTTCACAAAGGATATCAGCTCGCCGATCCGGGCAACCGAGAGGGTCGGTCTTGTGGCATATCCCTTGGATCGCTGAATGGTAACCAGTTTTGTCTTTTCATTGATGGCTGCGGCGATGGCGTCATAGTCAAATTCCCCGTCGGGAAGAAGGTCGGCTTGCCGGTAGGTAATACCGTATTCGGCAAGCGATCCGTTGGATTTGCGGATACCGATCACCTCCTCCAGCGTGTCATAGGGCTTTCCCACCGGGGACATGACCTCGTCGCCGGGCCGGAGATTCCCGGCCAGAGCCGTATAGAGGGCGTGGGTGCCGCAGGTAATCTGCGGACGGACCAGTGCATCCTCCGTGCCGAACACATCGGCATAAACCT
>DMCD01000208.1:0-919 GCA_003445895.1 Lachnoclostridium sp.
TGGTGGCCGCTCCTCTCAACCGGGGCAGCGGCGTCGTCACCTCCTTCGTCAAGGCCGACGGGATTCTGGAGATTCCCCGGGGGCTGGAGGGATATGAGGCAGGGAGCGAAGTGGAAGTGTCCCTTCTCAGGCCCAGGCAGGAGCTGGACAATATCCTGGTCGCCATCGGAAGCCACGACCCCCTTCTGGACGAGATCGGAGACCTGCTTCATCAGTCGGATCCTTCCTTATTCATGAGTTCCTCCCACGTGGGATCCATGGGCGGCATCATGGCGGTAAAGCGGGGGGAAACCCATATCGCCGGCACCCATCTCCTGGATGAGGCCGATGGCACCTACAATTATTCCTATATCCGGAAGTTTTTCCCCCAGGGAGGCGTCCGTCTGGTAGAATGTGTAGGGAGAACCCAGGGACTGATGCTCTCCTCCGGGAATCCGAAGGGCATCCATTCCCTGAAGGATCTCACAGCCCCGGGCATCCGCTACGTCAACCGGCAGAAGGGTTCGGGAACCCGGGTACTCATGGACTATCTGTGCAGAAAAGAAGGCATTTCCCCGGAAGATATCTACGGGTATGACCGGGAAGAGCTCACCCACATGTCCGTCGCCGTACAGATCGCCTCCGGCACCGCGGATGCCGGCATGGGCATCTACTCCGCCGCGAAAAACTACGGCCTGGACTTCCTGCCTGTCTGCATGGAACAGTATGACCTGCTGATTCCCGATGCGGCGTGGGATACCCCCGTGGTAAAAAAGCTCCTGGAAATCCTTCAGAGCGACGATTTCCGCCGCCGCGCAGAAGCCCTCGGCGGCTATGAACTGAACCATCCCGGCACCATAAGGCCCCTTGACAGATAAATCTGCGGCGGCCGGCAATTCATCTGCAGGAGGCATCCTTCTGCAGGCCATCGGCTGGCTGT
>DMCD01000208.1:1040-3697 GCA_003445895.1 Lachnoclostridium sp.
CAGCACAACACCGGAACAGACACCGTCCCCGGAACAGGCTCCCTCACCGGAGCAGGCGCCGTCCCGACAGAGAAAGCGCCGCCCGAAACGTTCCCCGCTTATCCGTTTTCTGTGGAGCTACCAGTTTCTTGTTCCCGTCCTCGCCATTCTCTGCGTGATTGCCTCTGTCCTGGCCTTCCGCAGAAGCCATGGTACAGCATCCCCGGATGCCGTTTCGCAGGTCGCGGAAGGAGACCTTACGGAAGCGGAAACTGCTCCCGAAGAAACCATCTCCGCCGAGGAAGCCCGGCAGAATACTCTGGATACGGCAGCCCGGATGGCGGCCATGTATGACTATGACGGCGCCATAGAGCTTCTTCAGAGCTCCGACATCGCGGACGGCGAAGATGTACAGGCAGCCATCGCCTCCTATGAGGAGACGAAAGCCGCTCTGGTGCGTCAGAATCCCCAGGAAATCACCCACGTATTCTTCCATATCCTGGTCATGGACAACTCCCGCACCTTTGACGGGGACTACAAGCAGGACGACTACAACCAGGTCATGACCACCCGGTCGGAATTCGAAAAGATCCTGGAGCACATGTACGCCCGCGGCTTTGTCCTGGTGCGCCTGCACGATATCGCAAAGCTGGAGCCGGACGAAAACGGCCAGATGCGGATGAAGGCCCAGGACATCATGCTCCCGGAGGGAAAGAAGGCCTTCGTCATGTCCCAGGACGACGTCTGCTACTATGAATATATGGAAGGGGACGGCTTCGCCACGAAGATGGTCATCGGAGAAGACGGCCGCCCCACCTGCGAGATGCCCATGCCCGACGGCACCATCGTCACGGGAGACTATGATCTGGTGCCTATTCTGGACCACTTTATCGACGAGCATCCGGACTTCTCCTACAAGGGCGCCAAGGCCTGCCTGGCCTTCACCGGCTACAACGGAATCCTCGGATACCGCACGGATCCCTCCTATGAGACCAATGCGGACTTCCTCAAGACCCATCCGGACTTCAACATCGAAGCCGAGCGCCAGGAAGCCATGAAGGTGGCCGCCTGCCTGATAGAGGACGGCTACGAGCTGGCCTCCCACAGCTGGGGACACCGGAATATGGGCACCATCTCCATGGAAAAGCTGATCGAAGATACCAACAAATGGGAGAACTTTGTGGCCCCGCTGATCGGGGATACCGACATCATCCTCTTCCCCTTCGGAAGTGATATCGGAGACTGGCATCCCTACGACACCAGCTCTCCCAGATACCAGACCCTGTACAATGCGGGCTTCCGCTACTTCTGCAACGTGGACTCCAACCAGTACTACGTCCAGATAGGCGATGAGTACATGCGCCAGGGCCGCCGCAATCTGGACGGCTACCGCATGTACTATGACCTGCCGGAGAACAACCCGTCCAAACAGCACCTGGACGACCTGTTCCCTGTGGAAGAGGTTTTCGACCGGACAAGGCCCGTTCCCGTCCCGCCCATGGGCGGCTGATGAAAAAACAGGCGGTTCCGTCTCTGCGATGGAGCCGCCTGATTTTTTTACTCTGTTTTCCGCTGCCCTGCATACGGCTTCTACGCCAGGTCTTCCCCGTTTGTGGCGATGACCTTCTGATACCAGGCAAAGGATTTCTTCTTCTTCCGGGACAGGTCTCCCGTGCCGTCGTCGTACTTCTCCACGTAGATAAAGCCGTAGCGCTTCGCCATCTCTCCGGTGGAGGCGCTGACCAGATCGATACAGCCCCAGGGAGTGTAGCCCATCAGGTCCACGCCGTCCTCCACCGCGCCGATCATCTCTTCGATGTGCCGGCGCAGATAATCGATCCGGTAGTCATCGTTGATGCTGCCGTCCGCTTCCTTCTTATCGTAGGCGCCGAGACCATTTTCCACTACCATGACGGGAATCCGGTAGCGATCGTAGATCTCATTCAGTGCCCATCGGAGTCCCTTCGGGTCAATCTGCCAGCCCCAGTCGGAGGAAGAAAGATAAGGGTTCTTTGCACTTCCGTCTCCGCTCTCAGAAAGCGCCTCCGCGCTGATGCAGGAGGAAGAATAATAGCTGAAGGTATAGAAGTCCACGGTGCCTTCCTTCAGAATCTGCGCATCGCCCGGCTCCATGGCGATGCCTACGCCCAGATCCTTCCAGATTTTTTCTGCGTAGGAAGGATACTCTCCCCGCACCTGCACATCGGAGCAGTACCAGTTGATTCTTCTCATGGAAGCCTGGCTCAGCAGAACGTCCTCCGGATTGCAGGTCAGCGGGTAGGACAGTCCGAACATGCTCATGTTGCCCATCCGGAAGCGGGGATAGTGCTCATGGGCATACTTCACCGCCATGGCGGAGGCCACGAACTGGTGATGCAGCGCCTGGTACCTCTCCTGCGGGCGGTCCGGCACATCCGATACATAGCCGTCAAATCCCTTCACCGTACCTAAAGAAAGAACGGACCCAAAGGGCATGGTGCCGATATTGATCTCATTGAAGGTAAGCCAGTAGGTTACCTTGTCCTGATACCGCGCAAACAGGGTCCTGCAATAGCGCATAAAGAGTTCTATCAGCTCCCTGCTCTCCCAGCCGTTGTACTTCTCCACCAGCGCCCAGGGCAGTTCATAGTGGGAAATGGTGACGAGGGGTTCAATGCCGTGCTTTCTGCAGCAGTCAA
>DMCD01000206.1 GCA_003445895.1 Lachnoclostridium sp.
AGGTGCTTGCCGAAATCCGGGGGGATCTTTCTTCGGGACATATCATGAAGCGGCTTCTGCAGGGCGATGTGGGATCCGGAAAGACCGTCATCGCGGCCCTTGCCCTCTATGAAGCGGTGAAGAACCGCTACCAGGGGGCCCTGATGGCGCCGACGGAGGTGCTCGCGAGACAGCATTATGAGTCGCTGACGAGCCTCTTTCAGGGGTGTGACCATCCGGTGCGCATTGACCTTCTGACCGGCTCCATAAAAGCGAAGGAAAAGCGGGAGATTTATGAACGGATCCGGAACCATGAGACGGATATCGTCATCGGAACCCATGCGCTGATTCAGGATAAGGTGGAATACAGCTGCCTTGCACTGGTCATCACCGATGAACAGCACCGGTTCGGCGTGAGCCAGCGAGCCCATCTGGAGGAAAAGGGCGGCGCCCCCCATGTTCTGGTCATGAGCGCTACGCCGATTCCCAGAACGCTGGCGGTTATCCTGTACGGCGACCTGGATATCTCGGTGATTGACCACCTGCCGGCAAAACGGCTTCCCATAAAGAATGCGGTGGTCGGAACGGAGTACCGGGAAAATGCCTATCGTTTTATCGCAAAGGAGGCGAAGGCCGGTCATCAGTCCTACATCATCTGCCCCATGGTGGAACCGGGAGAGCTGCAGGATGTGGAAAATGTCACCGATTACTCTGAAATGCTGGAGGAAAAATATAAGACGGCGGGAATCCGCGTAGGATGTCTTCACGGACAGATGAAGGCAGATGAGAAAAACAGGGTGATGGAGGAGTTTGCCGAAGGGAAGATACAGGTACTGGTCTCCACCACGGTTATCGAGGTGGGAATCAATGTGCCCTCGGCCACGGTAATGATGATTGAAAACGCCGAGCGGTTCGGCCTTGCACAGCTTCACCAGCTGCGGGGCCGTGTCGGGCGGGGCGATGCCCAGTCCTACTGCATTATGGTAAATACCGGAGATGAGGAGGCCATGAAGCGCCTGGAGATTCTGAAGAATTCGGACGACGGATTCTTCATTGCCTCGGAAGATCTCAGGCTCCGCGGGCCGGGGGATATTTTCGGCCTGCGGCAGACCGGAGAGATGCAGTTTCATCTCGCCGACATCTATGCCGATGCGGACCTTCTGCAGGAGGCTTCGGAGGAGGCGCGGCGTCTCGCCGATGAGGATCCGGCGCTCACCGGGGAAGGTCATGAGGCACTGCATACCATGTTCGAAGAGTACCTGGCCGACCGGTTTGCGGAACTGAATCTCTGAACAAAAGAAGTCCCGGGCACTGTACTGCATGTGCCCGGGGCCTGTTCTTTGTAAAAATGCGGATTATACCAGTGAGTTCACATACTGATATCCGTCGGATTCGGAATTGTGCTTCCGGATCTCAGCCTGGATGCGGTCGGTGGAGGTCAGAGCCCGCTCCATGGATACGTTGTGGTTGAGGGAGTTGATGATGGCTGCGATGAACTTGCTCATGTCGGCCTCTTCATACCACGGACGGGTCAGAAGCTCCGGCGTACGGTAGTTCAGGTTCGTCGTGATGAGGAAGTCAAAGTATCCCTTTTCATAGAAGTCATCAAACTTTGCAAGACCGTCGGTGAAGAGGCCGAAGGTGGTGGCAATGATGATGCGCTCCGCTTCCATCTCCTTCAGTTCCTTGGCGGTGTCCAGCATGCTCTCGCCGGAGGAAATCATATCGTCGATGATGATAACGGTCTTTCCCCTGACGTTCGAACCGAGGAACTCGTGGGCCACGATGGGGTTGCGGCCGTTGACGATGCGGGAGTAGTCACGGCGCTTGTAGAACATGCCTACATCCACACCCAGGTTATTGGCCAGATAGACGGCACGGCTCATGGCTCCTTCGTCCGGGCTTATAACCATCAGAGTATCCTTGTCAATCTTAAGGGATCTGTCACGGCGGAAGATTGCCTTAATGAACTGATACGTCGGCATGAAGTTGTCCAGTCCGGTCAGAGGGATAGCGTTCTGAACGCGGGGGTCGTGGGCATCGAAGGTGATGATGTTGCTGACGCCCATGTGCACCAGCTCCCGGAGCATCATGGCGCAGTCGAGGGACTCGCGGCCGGATCTTTTGTGCTGGCGGCCCTCATAGAGGAAGGGCATGATGACGTTGACACGGTGTGCGGTGGATACCGATGCGCCGATGATTCTCTTCAGATCCTGAAAATGGTCATCGGGTGACATATGGTTGGTAAATCCGTTGATGCGGTAGGTCAGGCTGTAGTTGGTAATATCCACCATGACATAGATATCTTTGCCGCGGACGGATTCTCTGATTTCACCTTTTGCCTCGCCGCTTCCGAAGCGCGGGCACCTGCAGTCCAGCAGGTAGGATGCGGCGTCATAGCCGCGGAAGTGGAGATCCTGCTGGCGGCGGACAAGGACTTCCGTATCATTCTGCCGGAACTGGATAATATGTCTGTCCACTTTTTCGGCAAGATCCCGGCAGCTGTCCAGTGCAGCCAGTTTCAGCGGCGCAACGGGAAGGGTATCATTAAATACATATTCTTCAGGCATTTTGGTCCTCCAGGTGTGATGTAAACATTTCCGCACCTACCATAACATTCCAGTCAGACACCGTCAATACGAAACTTTACAAAAACTCATCGAATTGGTACAATAATTTTGTTATGAAGAATAAAGGACATCTCATTAAATCCGTCGATCCCGGCTCTATTGCCGAGCAGATGGAGCTCGAAGCGGGCGACATACTGCTCACTCTTAATGATGAGCCAATCGAGGATATTTTTGATTATCAGTATAAACTGAACAATGACTGTGTGACGGCCGTTATACTGAAGAAGAACGGGGAAGAGTGGGAACTGGACATCGAGAATGATTACCAGGACCTGGGGCTGAATTTTGAAAACGGCCTGATGAGCGATTACCGTTCCTGCAGCAACCGGTGCATTTTCTGCTTTATCGATCAGATGCCGCCGGGAATGCGGGAAACCCTGTATTTTAAGGACGATGATTCCCGGCTTTCTTTTCTGCAGGGAAATTATGTGACACTGACGAATCTGAGCGACCATGATCTGCAGCGAATCATACAGTTTCATCTGGCGCCCATCAATATTTCGGTGCATACCACAAACCCGGAGCTGCGGTGCATGATGCTTCATAACCGGTTTGCGGGAAAGGCCCTGGAAAAGATCAAGGTTCTTTATGACGCGGAGATTCCGATGAACGGCCAGATCGTCTGCTGTCCAGGAATCAACGACGGACGGGAGCTGGAGCGGACCATTAAGGATCTCTCGGGATATCTTCCTTATATGGAAAGCCTTTCCGTGGTCCCCGTGGGACTCTCGAAGTACCGCGACGGGCTCTATCCCCTGGAGCCCTTTGATAAGGAGTCGGCCTGCCGGGTGATAGATATTGTGGAAGCATGGCAGGAGCGTCTTTACCGGGAACACGGCAGCCATTTTGTGCACGCCAGCGATGAACTGTATCTGCTGGCAGAAAGAGAGCTTCCGGAGGCGGAGCGCTATGACGGATACATCCAGCTGGAGAACGGGGTGGGAATGCTCCGGCTTCTGATGGAGGAGACGGAGGAGGCGCTTTCCGGCCTGCAGAACGACGGCCGCCGGGAAAAACTTACCATCGCCACGGGAAAACTGGCGGCGCCCTTCATGAAACGCATTGCCGGGAAGATTAAAGCAATCTTTCCGGGAAGAGAGATTCAGGTGATCCCCATCGAGAACCGTTTCTTCGGGGAGCGCATCACCGTATCCGGCCTGATCACCGGCCAGGATCTTGCCGGACAGCTGGCGGATAAAGAACTTGGTGCCCGGCTTGTTCTTCCCTGCTCCATGTTCCGCAGCGGAGAAGAAGTATTCTTGGATGACATGACAAAGACAGAGCTGTCGGAACGGCTATCCGTTCCGATAGAGATTGCACCATCGGAGGGAGCAGCCCTCATCCGGCTGCTGCTGGATCCGGCCGCAGAAGAAGACAGGGCCTGGGGCAGCGGCATCTATGAGCCGGAATCAGAAGAAGAAATTGGAAGTGAGAACGGAGGATTGGCATGAGTGACAGAAAACCGGTGGTCGCCGTAGTGGGGCGGCCGAATGTGGGAAAGTCCACATTGTTCAATGTCCTGGCCGGTGACAGAATATCGATTGTACAGGATACCCCGGGCGTAACCCGGGACAGAATTTACGCGGACTGCAGCTGGCTCGACCGGAACTTTACCCTGATTGATACCGGCGGTATCGAGCCGGAGAGCAAGGACATCATTCTGTCCCAGATGCGGGATCAGGCACAGATTGCCATTGACAGTGCAGATGTGATTATCTTTATCACCGACGTGCGGCAGGGCATGACCGACTCGGACACCAAGGTGGCGGATATGCTGCGCCGCTCCAAAAAGCCGGTGGTGCTGGCGGTCAACAAGGTGGACAGTTTCCAGAAGTTCGGGAATGACATCTATGAATTCTACAATCTGGGCCTGGGAGACCCGGTGGGAATTTCCGCCGCGTCCCGCCTGGGCCTGGGAGACCTCCTGGATGAGGTGGTAAAGCATTTCCCGGCAAGAAGCGCCGATGAAGAAGAGGATGAGCGCCCGCGCATCGCCATCGTGGGAAAGCCGAATGTGGGAAAGTCTTCCCTTATTAATAAACT
>DMCD01000135.1 GCA_003445895.1 Lachnoclostridium sp.
GTATAAGCGCCCTCCTCTGCCTCGAAGGAAGCCATGCCGTCTGCATCGGTCTTCTGCAGCGTGCAGGAAAGATCCGAGCAGAACTGCACCGAAGCATCCGCCACCGGCTTTCCCTCCGTGTCTGTGACGAACACCCGGTAGACCTCGGCATCATTTGCCAGAACCTCTCCGTCCGCATGGACTACCGCAGCGGCCGCCGTCTCCTCCGGCTGTTTTCCCCCGCAGCCTGCGGCAAAGGATACGGAAAGTGCCGCCGCCAGCAGCAGTGCAGATATCTGTTTTTTCATATCAAAACCTCCTGTCTTTCTCCGGTCTGTTGCCGGAAAAACATAGAAATCATATATCGACTGTAAATACGACAAAACGGAGATGCCAGAAGGCATCTCCGTTTATCAGGAATGGGCGCGACGGGGCTCGAACCCGTGACCTCCCGCGTGTGAGGCGGACGCTCTCCCGGCTGAGCTACACTCCCAATGCAAAAATGATTCTACCACGAACCATTTTCAAATTCAAGTACCATTTCACGCACCGTTGCATAATCTTTCCGAATTGATTATAATAAATAAAGAACTTATAGAAATAAAGGAGTGTTTCGCAGGTATGAGTGATTTTAAGGGCGAGGCCTGGAGCGCGATCCGGGAAGGAAACAGTATTGTGGAAGGGCTGATTGCCCAGAAGCATTATAAAGAAGCGATGATCAACGCCAGAGGCACACTGCAGACGATGGTGACAGACCTCTGCGAGCGAAACGGCATCGAGGAGCGCAATCTCGTTGATATGATCAATGCACTGAACGAGCGCGGCGTCATCGATGACAATACCTATCAGCATTACAATAAGATCCGCATGCTCGGCAACCGCGCCATGAATGAGGATGACAACAGCGCATACAACGCCCAGCAGGCCCATCACCTGCTTTCCCAGGAGACCTACGCCTACGCGAATATGGTCTCCGGAAGAGGCGGCAGCTCCGATGAGGAGGAGCGCCCGGCAAGAGCCTCCCGTCCGGCGGCAAAGACAGCATCCGCTGCCCCCGCAGGAAGACCGGCCGTAAGGGCCGCATCCGCAGCTTCTGCGGAAAGACCGGCTGCCAAGTCCCAGGGAGCAAAGCGCCCGTCCGCCGGTGAGGATGGTCCGTCCCCGGATCTTCCTTTTGAAAAGGATGCCCCGGCTGCAAAGAAGAGACCGGCATCCGGCGCCCAGAGAAGCACTTCTTCCATGAGCGCGCAGGATCGCCCGCGGAAGTCCTCCGCACAGCGGACCACCCGCACCTCCCAGAGGAACATAAGCCGCGGTCCGGCCATCGATCCGGGCAGCATCATCAAGCCGCTGCTTCTTCTGGCCATCATTATCGTTCTGATTATTATTGTCCGCCTGATCAAGCCGGCCAAGGAACAGGTTCCGGAGACCACCGAGCCCGTGACCGTCGAAGAAGTCGTCGAGACGGAGCCGGTCACCGAGGCGGAGACCGAGCCGCCGGCACCGGTGATGGTCAAGACCACGGACCGCGTACGCCTGCGCACAACGCCTTCCACGGACGACGCCAACAACATCGCCGCCACCGTGGATAAGGACACCGAACTGGAATATGTCCGGGATGAAAACACCGAATGGACGGTTGTCCTGGTGAACGGTGCAGAGTTCTACGTCAGCAGCCAGTTTGTGACACCGGTAAATTAGTGAATACAGGGAAGGGCCCGCCGCACCACAGTGCGGCAGGCCCTCTTTTTTCACACCTGAATCTTTTTATCCGCCATATCTTTCTGTCAGTTTTTATCCGGCGCAATCAGACTGCCAATCACAAACGCAATGGCCGAAGGAATGCAGGGGAAGAAACCGCCCAAAGAAGGCATTGCCACGCCAAGCCAGCCCAGTACAACCACTGCTATGCCGACCAGAGAAGCGGCGATGGCGCCCTTTCCGGAGCCCTGCTTCCACAGAATACCGCCCACAAAAGGAACAAAGCAGGCTGCTGCCAGGAAGGAGTAGAACATATTCAGCATGTCCAGAATACTTCCTGCATTCAGCGCCAGATAAACGCCGAGAATCATCACGACCACATTCAGACCCAGTGTGATTTTCGATAATTGTTTTTCAGAATAATCCTTCTTCAGAGTTCCCAGCAGAATATCCTTTGTCAGCACGGAAGACATAACGATAAACACACAATCGATGGTAGACATAACTGCGGCAAGAACTGCTGCAATAATGAGGGCACAGACGAGGGCCGGCAGTTCCTGCATGATTACCGTAAAAAATGCCGAATCACCTGATGCACCATAAACCGTATTGCCGTATGCGCCTATAAATGCCGGCATCAGGGCCAGCGGAATCATCAACAGGAAGGAAATAAAATGGGCTGCTTTAGCTGTATTGGCGCTCTTCGCAGAATTGACGCGCATAAACACATTCTGGTCAGTAGTCATGCCAAGAACAACCGGAAGTGCCATGGCCAGGAAGGCAGCCGGCGTTGTACCGCTGAAGTCCAGCGCGCCGGGGGTGGCAGTGCCGGCAGCCTGTGCGGCGCGAATTGTGTCGATGGCGCCATTGCCTAGAAGCACAAATACAGTCAGAAGAAGTCCGATGGTGATAACCGCTGTCTGTACCACAGAAGTGGCAAACGCGCCCCACAGGCCTGCCAGCTGGGAATAACCGAAAACAACAACCGCAATGGCCAGAACGCCGACCACGCCGGGCAGTCCCAGCGCCTCAAACAGGGCCTTTCCGGCCATCAGCTGTCCTGCCAGAAGTCCGATGGAGGAAAATGCGGTACTAATGTCATAGATCAGGCCCGGAACCTCACTGTGATAACGCTCACGGGTGAAATCGGCGAGAGATGTATATCTGTTCTTATAAATAAGATCACAGAGGAACACGGCAACCAGCGCTGTGACAGCACATGCAATACCATACGCAGAACCGGCCAGACCCTGTGCGGCGCCACCGCCGGCACCGCCGACCACAAAGCCATTACCGATGTTGGCACCGATACAGCCTCCGATCAGCAGCAGCACACCCCCGGACTTTCCCATGGACAGATAACTCTCAAAGCTTGTGGAATACCGTCGGCCATACCATCCAATAGCAAGCATGGCGGCGAAATAGACTGCAACAACAATAATAATCGTAATCAGCATAACTCTTTCTCCTCTCCCTTCATTCCTTTATTATGGATACACTATTCGATATATGAACCGGCATCATAGCCTTCATGAACTGCCGCGGCAACGTTGCGCCCCTGCTTGCAGTCGCCGATGATCCAGAACTCTTCCGCGCAGTTCCGGAATCGTTCCACTTCCTCGATCCTGGCACGGACACCGGCTGCGATAATTACGGTATCCGCATACATCGTGAATCTCTCTCCATTCTTTTCCGCCACGGCACCGTCCTGCGTAATCTCCATGCAGCGGGTATCTGTGTATGTCTCCACACCCAGACGAGCCAGTTCCAGGAGAACAGCCTCATGATGCAGATATGGTGCGTCCCGGCACAGCTCCGGTTTCATTTCTATCAATGTGACCTTACGGCCCTGCTCTGCAAGCCAGATCGCTTCTTCGCATCCGACAAGGCCGCCGCCCAGGATCAGAACGTTCTCGCCGACTTTATCCATATTGTCGTGCATTCCGATGGCCAGCACAGTGTTCTTTCCATCCACACCCGGAATCGGTGGTTTGACCGGCTCTGCACCGATAGCCATAACGAGGGCATCCGGATGAAGGTTCCCGGCCAGCTCCGGTGTCACGGTGGTATTCAGCATTACGGTGATTTTCCGTTTATTTACCCGGTCAATCAGCACATGCATGAATTTATCCATGTCTTTCTTAAAAGAAACATGCTTTGCAAAATTCATCGCGCCGCCCAGATAAGCGTTCTTTTCTGCCAGAATAACTTCGTGGCCGCGATCTGCAAGACTCACTGCAGCCTGCATTCCGGCCGGTCCGCCTCCCACGACCAGAACCTTCCTGGGCACCTTTGCCGGCCTTACAAACTTTTCGGTATACTCCCGCCCGGCAACAGGGTTCACGGTACATCGGACAATGCGGGTACAGTACTTGACATAAGGCACAAACGACTCACTGATACAGGAATTACATCGCTGGCAGGGATTGATGTCATTCACTCTGCCTGTGCGGATCTTATCAGGCAGATCCGGATCCGCAAGAAGCGGTCTTGCCAGACACACGATATCCGCCTTGCCGGATTCCACAATGTCGAGCATCAGATCCGGGTCTCCCAGGCCGCCCACCGTCGCGACTGGAGTTTTTACTTCCTTTTTGATTGCCTCCGCATACTGTACATTGCAGCCATGCGGCATAAACATATTCGGGAACATCTTCTGGTTGGTTTCCGGATAATGGAAGGAACCGGAAGAAACATGAATCAGGTCTACCTTACCGTCAATCAGTTTGGCAAACTCCACCTGATCTTCTATGGTAAGACCGCCTTTTACATACTCTGTACCGCTCATGCGGAACTCCAGAAGCATATTTGGACATTTCCTGCGGATATTATCAATGACCATCAGTGCAAAGCGCGCCCGGTTTTCCAGACTGCCGCCGAAACGATCCGTGCGCTGGTTATGCAGCGGAGACAGGAATTCATGGATCAGCCATCCGTGACCACCGTGAATAGTGATCATCTCCACACCGCCGTACATTGCCATCTCAGCCGCATCTCCGAAACGCTCCACGATATAATGGATCGTCTCTTCGTCCAGGGCAGTGTAGTCCTTTCCCAGATGCCCCTTCCGCGCGCTGGGTGCCCAGATGGGGCCGTCATAGTACTCAGGATTGGTACGGCCGCCGGGATGGACCAGCTCAATGGCAGGAATTGAGTTGTGCCGCTTAATTGCGTCTGTTGCCATCAGCAGGGACGGCAGTACCGCATCACTGTCCAAAGCCAGGCAGAGTTTATGGGAAATGCCTGTTTTCAGGTCAATACGGGACTCTCCCATGTTGACGATCGCTGCGCCGCCTCTTGCCTTGCGCTCAAACACAGCAATGTTTTCTTCGGTAAAACAGCAATCCGGTGTCAGATTAGACAGTGCCAGCGGGGCCGACTCGATACGGTTTTTGATGATCCGATTACCTAACCGCATAGGTTCAAAGAGTTTTTGATATTTTTTGTCCATATGAATGCTTTTCTCCTTTATACCTGATTGCAAGTGTCTTCTTTTGTAGTGTAGCACTGTATTACTGTATAGTGATATCGTTGCATTGCGCAGAATCTTCAATATATTGCGCAATTGAGTAGGAGGGGGTGATTAGCCCCCGTCCTCTCACACCACCGTGCGTACCGTGCGGTACACGGCGGTTTCAATAGTTGACGTGCACTGACTGGTACGCGATGGCGAAATCATAAAAGCCTGAGCGTACCAGTCTTTCTTTTGACATTGCGTGTTTTACGGTTGTCGTATTGACCGTTCTCCAGTATCCTTTGTGCGCAGGTTT
>DMCD01000104.1 GCA_003445895.1 Lachnoclostridium sp.
GGATCGGCGACCAGATCGCCCAGCTGGAGGCAGCAGGTGAGGTGGATCGCTTCATCTTCGGATTTGAGGAGAGCTACGGATACCTGGCAGGCCCCTATGTCCGCGATAAGGACGCTGTCATCGGCTCCATGCTGATCTGCGAGATGGCAGCTTATTACAGAAGCATCGGATCCTCCATCAAGCAGCGCCTGGAGGAGATTTACGCCCAGTACGGCCGTTATCTCAACAAGGTCGACAGCTTTGAATTCCCGGGTCTTTCCGGCATGGACAAGATGGCCGGCATCATGAATGGTCTCCGCGAGAATCCGCCGAAGGAGTTCAACGGAAGAAAAGTGGCGAAGGCCATGGATTTCGCAAAACCCGAGGAGACAGGTCTTCCGAAGGCAAACGTCCTCATTTATCAGCTGGAAAATGGCGGAACCGTCGTTGTACGTCCCTCCGGAACCGAGCCGAAGATCAAGGCTTACTACACAACCCTCGGTAAGAATCTGGATGAGGCTAAGAAGGAGAAAGAGGAGCTGGCTGAGGCTCTGAAGCCGCTCTTTGAATAATCATTCTTACACAGGCAGTTGAACAGACAGATATCATACGGCGCAGCCGCTGCCGGCAGGAAAAAAGCCTGCCGCGGCGGCTGTTTTTTGCGGGCACAGGGTGCGCACAGCCTGCGGGGTCTGAACGATGCGGGAATCTGCCGCTTTTTACGTTTACGAAGCAAAAGTGTCATAAATTTCCGGGAATTGTAAGGGAATTCGTGTTTACGGAATGGCAGGAAATGGGATATAATAAACTGATAAAAGAGAATTATTCTGCGGCAATATGCCCTTTATAGGAAAGGACGTTCATGCACCTTTTTTTGCATAAATGTGTGACCAAATGGGACGTTTCGCTGTCTGTAGTTGTGAGGGGGAAACTGAATGGAAGATCGGGAGATCATCGATCTGTATTTTAAGCGATCAGAACAGGCAATCGCGGAAACTTCTCTGAAGTACGGGAAGTACTGCCGGAAGATTGCCTGGAATATACTGTACAGCGATGAGGATGCCGAGGAATGCGTCAATGACACATGGCTGCATACCTGGAATGCGATTCCACCGACAAGACCGGTACGGTTTTCCTCGTTTCTGGGTAAAATCACCCGGAATCTCGCGCTGAATCTTTATGAAAAATCGCGTGCACAGAAGCGTGGAGCGGGAGAAACCGCAGCGGCCCTGGATGAGCTGGCCGGCTGCGTCTCGGCTTCCAGCGATGTGGAAAAGGAAATAGATGATAAGGAGCTGGCGGCATCCATTGACCGGTTCCTCGGCGGACTGCCGGAACAGACCCGGAAGATCTTTGTGCGCCGCTACTGGTATGTGAGCAGCGTCAAGGAGATTGCGGCGGAGTACGGCATGGGAGAGAGTGCGGTCAAGATGAGTCTGATGCGTACCAGAGAACAGTTTCGAGCGTATCTGGAAAAGGAAGGCATTCATATATGAACAGTGAAGAGCGCTTGCTGAAAGCCTTTGGCGGGATCAGTGATAAATACATCGAAGAAGCGGCGCCCGGAGCAGGTGCCAGTAAGCAGGTGGTGAGCATCGCGGAGGCCAGGAAGAAGAAGGTTCCCTGGCGTGCGATGAGCACAGTGGCCGCCTGCCTTGTTCTTGCGCTTTCCATCGGCATTTACCGTCAGAACGGCATCCGTACGGAGTATGCCGATAGCACGGAAACCGAAGCGGTGCCCGGTAAGACGCAGGAGAATGCGGCAGCCATCGGGCAGCAGGAAGGAAACGCCGCTGCGGATAAGACAGAAGAGACCGCCGGCAATGAGACGGCTAAGGAAGAGATAAAAGAAACCGAAAAGTCCGATAAGACCGAAACGGCAGGGGAAACGGGAGATGGCACGGCAGCAGCCGGAGCGCAGACGGAAGAGGCGGCAGGAGAAGCTGCGGTTTCCGAGAGCAGACCGGCGGAAAAACCGGCGGAAACTACCGGAACCAGACCGGACAGCCGGGAGGCCGAAGAAGAGCCTGCGGGCGGCGGAATCGCCGCACCGCCGATGACAGCGGAAGAGAATATGGCCGCGCAGGCCGGTATTCAGACACCGCCGGAGGAGGCAGGACAGACCTCCTGGAGTGAGGTTCTTCCCGCGGCACCGACGGAGACCCAGGCGGCGCCGTCCGGCCCCGCATCGGATATGGTGGCAGCAGGACAGAACGAATCCCAGGGACCGGCGGCGGAGATCAACGCGCCGAAGGTTGCGGGCGTATTCCGGCCCATCGAGGAAGCCCTCGGGCATACCCAGGAGCCGGGAGTCCAGATGGCCAATCCCTACCATGAATACGATTCCATCGACGAGGCAGTGAGCAACGCGGGTATCCCGGTCGCGGCGCCTTCGTCCATGGGTGAATATGATAACCTGACATACCGGGTGATCCCGGACACCATGACAGAGATCATTTACAGGGATGACAGCGGCGCTGAAGGCCTTCGCATCCGCAAGGCGGTCGGCACGGAGGACATCAGCGGAGTTTATGACACCTTCGAGTACGAACACAGAGTTCAGTATGCCGGAAGAGAGCTTAATCTGAAGGGCAATGCGGAGACCGTTTCGGTGGTGACATGGACCAACGGCGTTCACAGCTATGCGATCTGTGCGCCGGAGCATGTCGGCCTGACAGCAGAACAGGCCTTAGTTCTCGCCAGTGCGACGGAATAATCCCCTTTGCCCGCATCTGCAGTAAAAGGGAGGCACAGCAATGAGAAAACACATAACAGGAGGGCTTCTTGCAGCACTTCTTGCCATATCGGTTACGGCAGGCGGCTGCGGCAGCCGGGAGAGCGGCGACATGGTCGTGGAGGAAACGGCCGCCGAGGCAGCTTATAATTACGACAGCATGGAGATGGCGGAGGAAGCCGCCATGGACATGGCACCGCGCGCTGAGATGAAGATGGCAGCAGCCGGCGCCGCAGTGGCGGATGGAGTCTCGGATGGAGGCCTTTCCGCAAACCAGGTGATGCCGGAGGAGATTTCCGCAGATCGGAAGCTTATCCGGAATGTGAGCCTGGGATACCAGACAGATCAGTTTGAACGTTTTACGGCGATGCTCCAGGAGGAGACCGCGAAGCTCGGCGGCTATATCGAATCCTCGGACATGAGCAAGGATGCCTACAGCAGCATCCGGCACGCCTATTTTGAGCTGCGGATCCCGAAGGAGAAGCTGGACAGCTTCCTGGCGGGACTGGACGGTGAGGCGAATCTCCTGCACCGGTCCGAGTACACCCAGGATGTGACCCTGGAATATCACGATGTGGAGAGCAGAAAAAAAGCGCTGGAGACGGAGTATGACACACTGCTTAGGCTTCTGGAGCAGGCGGACAGCATGGATGCCATCCTGGCGCTGAATCAGCGGCTCTCGGAGATCCGGTATCAGCTGGATTCCTATGAATCCAACCTCCGGATGTATGACAATCAGGTGCAGTACTCCCGGGTCAGCGTATCCGTGGAGGAGGCGAAGATTCTGACCCCGGCGGCGGAGAGCTCCGCGTGGGATAAGATCCGGCAGGGATTTAAGCAGAATCTGGAGGATGTGGGCGAGACGCTGGCAGGACTCGGCATTTTCCTCCTGTCCTCAATCCCGACCCTGATTGTGCTGGGGCTCTTTATTGCGGCGGCCGTATTCATCATCCGACGGATTATCCGGAGAATCCGCAGAAAGAAAGAGCAGAAGAAGGAACAGAAGAAGGAACAGAAGAACATACAGCAGGCGGACGGGGCAGAGGAAAATGCACCGGCCGATAAGCCGGAGAATGGGCCGGCGGATGAAAACTGAGCGTTTTTCGGAGGTGACAGAATTGAGAAGCAGAAGAATGATTCATGCAGTGACGGCAGCGGCCCTTGCGGCCGGGATGACCCTGGCGGTTCCCTTTGCGGCGCAGGCGGCATCCATTACTTCCGTAAGCATTAATATTTCGTCGGAGGATGACCAGTTCGTGGTCGGTTCCTACTCCGAGAGCGAAGTGGTGGACGTCAGCATCCCCAACTCTTCCGCGGAGAAGTATCACGTGGTGGACTGGGATTTCGTGGATGAGGATGTGGCTTATCTGACGACGGCCTCGGCCCCGAAGCTGGAGATCATACTGGAGACCTCGGAGGACAATACCTTCAGTCTGACCAAGGCATCCCAGGTCAAGCTTTCCGGCGACACCAAGCCCACCTACGTGGACGGAAAAAAGCGGGATGAGGGCGAGCAGCTGGTCATCTATGTCCAGCTGAACAGCCTGATCGGAAAAGCCGGCGCGGTGGAGGATGTACAGTGGATCAAGGACCAGCCGGGCAACGTAAAGTTCTATTCTGTAGGCAAGAACGGCTATCAGATTAAGCTCATGCGGGACGGCGAGCAGCTGCCGGGATACATCGAGCTGCCCATCGGCTCTGCCGTGTGCGACCTGAACCCCTACATGCTGGTTCCGGGCAAGTATACCATGATGATCCGGGAGTACAATCCGGTAACCCACAGCCGCGGCGTATGGCTGGAGAACGAATTCCCCTATGTGGTGGATGAGGCAGCCGCGGAAGTCAACCGGGCACAGTTCGGCTATCTTTCCAGAAACGGACTGGGCTGGCAGAAGGATGAGGTTGGCTGGTGGTACAAGACCCCCAGCGGCTATGCTGCAAACCAGTGGCTGAAGGATAACGGCCACGAGTTCTGGATGAACGCGGAGGGCTACATGGTAACCGGCTGGCAGGAGATTGAAGGAAAGATGTATTACTTCAATGAGTCCGGTGAGAAGCAGGTCAATACCACCGCTCCGGACGGCTCTGTCCTGGATGAGAACGGCGTGAAGGTATCCTGAGTTTCGGAGGATAAGCAGAAACAGGGATCCGCTTTATAAAAGTATCAATTGTAGGATTAAAATACGGCGCAGTGCATTTAAAGCACTGCGCCGTTATTTTGCCTGTATTACTTCGCATCGCCCCAGAATCCCAGCATAAGCATCCCGGGACCGACGTGGGCGCCGATGACGGGGCCTATTTCGGAGAGAAGGATCTCCGCCTCCGGATGCTTTGCAAGAATCAGATCCCGGAGTTCTTCCGCCCGGTCTCTGCAGTCTGCATGGGCGATGCAGACGGTTTTGCAGATATCCGGCCTCCAGCCGGCTTCCATGCGGGCCATCTGGGCCTTCATGGCCTTTTTGGTTCCCCGGGGTTTTTCGGCCACTTCCAGGGAGCCGTCCTTTATGACGTGCAGGAGAGGCTTTACCTGCAGCAGGGTTCCGATAGCCGCAGCGGTCGGAGAGATTCGGCCGCCTCTCTTCAGGTGTTCCAGT
Source organism: Lachnoclostridium sp. (assembly GCA_003445895.1). Taxonomy (GTDB): domain Bacteria; phylum Bacillota; class Clostridia; order Lachnospirales; family Lachnospiraceae; genus Clostridium_R. Next base: position 5,308 of record DMCD01000104.1, read on the forward strand.
GTATCCACGGTAAACCAGTGGCAGCAGTAATCTTTATTGTCTTCCACAAACTGAACCAGCTGTTCGATGTCGTACCCCTCCATCTGCTTCTGGGCGCAGAGGCGGATGAACATGCCCTGTCCGCCGGAGGCGCAGCAGGTGTCGGGACAGAAGATCTTCCGGTCGGGGAATTCTTCCCGGAGCTCGTCGGCGATCATCTGGGCGTTCCCGAGACTTCCCGAGAGGGCGGCGGTGAGGCCCAGATAGAGGACATCCTTTCCTTCGGAAAGATATCGACGGAAGCATTCCTGATAGACCAGCGGGTTGATCTGGGAGGTGCTGGCGCACTTGCCGCTCCTCAGTGCGCGGTAAAAATCGGGAATGGTCAGGTCGCCGCCGGGACCGTAGGTAAAGCTCTGCTGGTCGAGAACGACTTCCATGGGAATGATATCAATGAATGGAAGATCCCGGAGAAGGTCTCCGGTCAGGTCTCCCGATGCATCGGCAATAATCTGATAGCTCATGTTTTCTCCTGTTCCTGCTTGCGTTATGCCACATGTGTGTATTATGATATGTCTGTCCCAAAATTACAATGGACATATACCGGGAAAATATGTTGCTTTTGGCGCAGGAACCCGTGCACCTTATAGAATAAGCAACAGAAAAGACATGATATGTTGCCGAAATCGGCGTTACAAATCCGTAAAGAGTGCATCTGCAGGCAAATCCGCAGGTATATCCGTAAAAACGGAGGGAGGACAGTGCCGTGAGTGAGAAAACAACAGAGCAGAAGAAGCCGGACCGCCGTGTGGTCCGGACCAAAAAAGCCATCCGGAACGCCTTTGCCAGACTGATTTCCCGGAGACCCCTGGGGGAGATTACAGTGAAGGAGCTGTCGGAGGAGGCGGATATCAACCGGAAGACCTTCTACAACTATTACAGCGACATTTTCCAGGTGATGGACGAGGTGGAGAATGAGGTGGTGACCGCCTTCGCGGAAGCGCTGCGCTCGGTGGATCTGTCGGAGGCGCTGCTGAACCCCAACCTGATCGTGTCCCGGCTGATGGACATCATCAACAACGATATTGATTTTTACAGTCACGTCTTTTCCCAGGGCGTCAACGCGACCCTTCTGGACAAGCTGGTTCTGGTCATGAAGGAGATGATACGGGACGAGGTGAACCGGATGGTCACGGTGGATCAGGAGCTTCTGGGATTTGCCCTGGATTTTGAGATCGGGGGCATCATCTCCGCCTACCAGGCCTGGTTCAACTCCGGCTGCCGGATGGACCGGGAGATTATGGCAAAGAATGTCAGCGCCATCATCTTTTACGGCGTCAACGGCCTGATTCCGGAAGACAGCGATATCCGGAAGGGGAGCGTGGAAAAAGCGGGGCCGGGTGTTTCATGAGAGGCCAGGATGTGGTATACTTAATTTGATCTGTGCCTTCGGGCGGATGCATTTACCCGGAAAAGGATCGAAGGCCGTTATGAAAGAGAGAGTCTATGTCACCGGAACATGCGATTGAAGTCAGAAATGTGACGAAAGTATATAAATTGTATAACAAGCCCATCGACCGGCTGAAGGAATCCCTGAGCGTTACGCACGCCGTACGGCACAGGGATTTCTATGCGCTGAACGGCCTGTCCTTTGATGTGAAGAAGGGCGAGACGGTCGGCATCATCGGCACCAACGGCTCGGGCAAGTCCACGATCTTGAAGATCATCACCGGCGTCCTCACGCCGAGTGCCGGCACGGTGGAGGTGAACGGGAAGATCTCGGCCCTGCTGGAGCTGGGCGCGGGATTCAACCAGGACTACACGGGCATCGAGAATATCTACATGAACGGCACCATGATGGGCTATTCCAAAAAGGAGATGGATGAGAAGCTCCAGGACATCCTGGATTTCGCGGAGATCGGGGATTTTGTCTATCAGCCGGTCAAGACCTATTCCAGCGGTATGTTCGTGCGTCTGGCCTTCGCCCTGGCGATCAATGTGGAGCCGGAGATTCTGATTGTGGATGAGGCGCTGTCCGTGGGAGACGTGTTCTTCCAGTCCAAGTGCTACCGGCGGATGGAGGAAATCCGGAAGAGCGGAACCACCATCGTGATGGTAACCCACGATATGGGCAGCATCATCAAGTACTGCGACAAGGTCATCGTCCTGAATAAAGGGGATTTTGTGGCGGAAGGGTCTGCGGGAAAGATGGTGGACCTCTACAAGAAGATCCTCGCGGGACAGATGGATCAGCTGAAGGAGGCCCTGGACAGCGATTATTCCGGGGAGAAGGAAGTGTCGCAGGAAAACGGCGCGGTGCTTCTCGGAAGCCAGAACGCGGTGAAGGGCAAACGGATGCTGGACCAGATGACCGTGAATGCGAAGCGGCAGGAGTACGGCGACCGGCGGGCCGAGTTCATCGACATCGGGCTTCTGGATGAGCGGGGGAGCATCACCAACCTCCTTCTCAAGGGGGAAATGTTTACGATCCGCGAGATTGTGCGGTTTAACGAGACCATCGAGGCGCCCATATTTACCTATACCATCCGCGA
>DMCD01000249.1:0-2089 GCA_003445895.1 Lachnoclostridium sp.
ATTGATCGATAACAGGGGCTGTCGCACTTTACATATGCTGTATAAATATCACTCTTTCGGGAACCGTTTGCACTTAGTCCTCGCGCCAGCACTCGCTAAGTGCCGGCGCTGCGGATGTTCCCTCCAGAGTATGTTTATACGCAGTATGTTACAAGCGACGGCCCCTTTTGATGTATTTATAAATAAGGAGTAGTTATGGAGAAGTTAGATGAGCTGCAGGAGGCGATCGGATATCGGTTCCGGAATCTGCAGCTGCTGGAACAGGCGCTGACCCACAGTTCGTATGCCAATGAGAAGGGACTGGGACATCTGGGCTGCAATGAGCGTCTGGAGTTTCTGGGGGATGCGGTGCTGGAACTGATTTCCAGTGATTTTCTTTATCACCGCTATCCGACGCTTCCCGAGGGAGATATGACGAAGACCCGGGCCAGCGTGGTCTGTGAGCCGACGCTTGCTCTGTGTGCCGCTGAGTTTTCGCTGGGACGTTATCTGCGGCTGGGCCGCGGGGAGGATATGACCGGCGGACGGAATCGGAATTCCGTGGTGAGTGATGCCTTAGAAGCCCTGATTGGCGCGATTTATCTGGATGGTGGTTTTGCCAGCGCAAAAGAGTTTGTGATCCGGTTTGTGATGAATGATATCGAGCACAAGAAACTCTTCTATGATAGCAAGACCATCCTCCAGGAGATGATCCAGGGAAGGCAGCAGGACGAGCTGCGCTATGTGATGCTGGGGGAGGAAGGGCCGGACCATGACAAGACCTTCCTGGCCGCGGCGATGCTGGGAAGCCGGGAGATCGGACGGGGCAGCGGCCGCACCAAGAAAGCGGCGGAACAGATGGCGGCATACCGGGGGATTCTCGCCCTCCGGCAGGAGGAAGGTTTATGTATTTAAAGAGCATTGAGATTCAGGGATTCAAATCCTTCGCCAACAGGATTGTCTTTGAATTTCACAACGGCGTGACGGGCATTGTCGGGCCCAACGGCAGCGGCAAGAGCAACGTGGCCGATGCGGTGCGCTGGGTTCTGGGTGAACAGAGCGCAAAGCAGCTGCGCGGCGGTTCCATGCAGGACGTCATTTTTGCGGGAACCGAGCTCCGAAAGCCCCAGGGATTTGCCCATGTGGCCATCACGCTGGACAACTCAGACCATATCCTGCCTATTGATTTTGACGAAGTGACGGTTTCCCGGAGACTGTACCGGTCCGGGGAGAGTGAGTACAAGATCAACGGCAGTGCCTGCAGGCTGAAGGACATCAATGAGCTGTTCTACGATACGGGCATCGGCAAGGAAGGTTATTCCATCATCGGCCAGGGCCAGATCGACCGGATTCTGTCGGGCCGCCCGGAGGAGCGGAGAGAGCTCTTCGATGAGGCGGCAGGCATCGTCAAGTTCAAGCGCAGAAAGGCCGAGGCCGTAAAGAAGCTGGACAATGAGCAGGCAAACCTGGTCAGAATCACGGACATTCTGTCCGAGCTGGAAAAGCGGGTGGGTCCCCTGAAGCACCAGGCCGAAAAGGCGAAGGAATATCTGGCGCTGCGGGACAGCCTGCGGGATTATGATATTAACCTGTTCCTGACGGAGACAAAGACGCTCCGGGAACAGTTTACGGGACTCGAGGATCGGGAACGGATTCTGGAGGGGGACCTGGCAGAGGCGAAGGAGACCTCCGGCGAAAAGAAGAAGGAGCACGAGGCTCTGAGTCTCGCAGTCGAAGAGCTGGATCGGGTGATCGGGGAAAACGACGAGCAGATCCGGAAAACCGAGGTGTCCATCCAGTCGGGCGAGGGACGGATCGCGCTCTGTGAGCAGCAGATCCAGAACGAAGAGGCCCGGAGTGCGCAGGTAAGTGCAAGAGTTTCCGCCATCGATGCGGAATGTGCCCAGAAAGAGGAGGATGTCCGGGCGGCCGAGGAACAGATTCGCCGCTTTGAAGAAGAGGCATCCGCCGGGGCCGAGGCGCTTTCCAGGCTTTCGGAAGAGGCAGGGGAGCTTTCCCGCGAGGAGAACGAAAAGAACAGTCTCGCGGAACAGCTGCAGCAGGAGGTCATCCGCGCCCTCGGGAAGAAGGCGGAGATTGCGGCCGAGGG
>DMCD01000249.1:2161-5540 GCA_003445895.1 Lachnoclostridium sp.
CAGCGGTTCCGCACCCAGTACGAGGAGACGGACCAGAACCGGGCGAGACTTTCGGCGAGACTCCTGGAGTATAAGGAGAGCGACCGGGCGGATCAGTCTGAGCTGGAGGAAAAGACAAAGGCGGCGGAGGATGCGGAACGGGAGCTTTCCGATATCCGGACCCGCGAAGAAGAATTGCGGAACATCTGCGGGGAAGAGGACAACAGTATCCGGGAGCTGAACCGGAAGCTGTCCAGCGCCCAGCAGGATTATCATATCTTTACCACGAAGCTGGATTCCCTCCGGAATCTGGCCGAGCGCTATGAGGGCTACGGCAACAGCATCCGCCGGGTCATGGAGCAGAAGGAGAAGGTGCAGGGTATCCACGGGGTTGTGGCGGACCTGATTTCCACCGACAAAAAGTACGAGACGGCCATCGAGACGGCGCTGGGCGGCTCCATCCAGAACATCGTGACGGATTCGGAGCTGACAGCCAAGCGGATGATTGAATTCCTGAAGAAGAACCGGTTCGGCCGCGCCACCTTCCTTCCGCTGGACAGTGTCCGGGGACAGAAGGACGCCATCCGGAAGGAAGTCCTGGAGGAGCCGGGCGTGCTGGGACCGGGCAATCTCCTGGTCCGGACCGACCCGCGGTACCGGGGCCTGATGGAATATCTGCTGGGGCGCACGGTGGTGGCGGATCATATCGACAATGCCATTGCCCTGGCGAGAAAGTATAAGCACAGCCTCCGCATCGTCACGCTGGAAGGAGAACTGCTCTCGGCCGGCGGATCCATGACGGGCGGCGCGTTCAAGAACAGCAGCAACCTGCTGGGACGAAAGCGCGAGATGGAGGAGCTGGAAGAGAAACAGGAAAAGGCCCTGGAGGCCGTGGAACATATCCAGATTCAGCTGGTGGAGACGGAAGAGGCCCAGATCCGGCACCAGGAGGAGCTGGCCGAAACCAGAGAACAGCTGCAGAAGCAGATGGTGGCCGTCAATGCCGCCCGCATGGAGGCGGAACAGGTCCGGGAGCGTCAGCAGGAGCTGCAGAAAAACTACCAGGATCTGGAGAAGGAAAAAGAAGAACTGGAGGCGCGCCTGGAGGAGCTTAAGGAATCGCGCCGCAGGTCAGAACAGGAAGCGCAGAAGCTCGAAGAGCAGAATGAGGAGATGTCTTACCGTCTGGATGAGCTTCAGGTCGCTCTTGCGGACCTGAAGAAACGGCGGGAAGAGAAGGAAAAAGAGCTTTCGGAGAAGACGCTGGAGGATTCCCGGATGCACCAGAAGGGTGAATTCGTCCGGGAGAACCTGGAACGGCTGAAGGAAGAGATCGCGGCGCTGTCTGCGGAGAAGTCACAGCTGGAAAACCAGGGCAGCGGCACAAAGGACCGGATGGAGACATCCCGGAAGGAAATCGAGACGCTCCAGACAGAGCTGGAAGGCCTCCGGAAGGAGCTGGAAGAATACCGGGCCATCTCCGAGGCACGCCGGAATGAAAAAGCCGAGAAGGCTGGCCGGCAGAAGACCTTCTTTGCGGAGAAGGAAGAGCTGGACAACCGGATAAGGGATCTGGAAAAGGACCTCATCCGTCTGCAGAACCAGAAGGAGAGACTGTCGGAGAAGATCGGCCACCAGGCGGAATATATCCAGAACGAGTACGGCCTCGGCTACGGCGAGGCGGAGCGGTACCGGAATCCGGAGCTGGGGAGCACCGCCGCCATGCGGAAGGCAGCTTCCGGTCTGCGGGAGCAGATCCGCGCCCTGGGCAATGTGAACGTGGGCGCCATCGACGAGTATAAAGAGGTCTCGGAGCGCTGCGCCTTCATGGAAAAGCAGCACAGCGACCTGAAAGCGGCAGAGGCCGCGCTCCTTCGGATCATCGAGGAGCTGGACACCGGCATGCGGAAGCAGTTTGAGGAGAAGTTTCAGGAGATCAGCCGGGAATTCGACGCGGTCTTCAAGGAAATGTTCGGCGGCGGACATGCGACGCTGCAGATCGAAGAAGGCGTGGATATTCTGGAGGCTGGCATCGGCATCATTTCCCAGCCGCCGGGCAAAAAGCTGCAGAATATGATGCAGCTCTCCGGCGGAGAGAAGGCGCTGACCGCCATCGCGCTTCTGTTCGCGATTCTGAATCTGAAACCGTCGCCCTTCTGTCTCCTTGACGAGATTGAGGCGGCGCTGGATGACGCCAACGTGGACCGGTTTGCAAGATACCTGCACAAGCTGACCAAGCATACACAGTTTATCGTGATCACCCACCGGCGCGGCACCATGGTAGGAAGTGACCGTCTGTACGGCATCACGATGCAGGAGAAGGGCATCTCCACCATGGTTTCGGTAAGCCTGATTGAGGCGGAGCTGGACCGGGAAGAGAAGAAAAAGAGCAGTACTTAAAAGAGACAGGAGAACATTATGGCTGAGGGGAAAAAGGGATTTTTCGGACGGCTTTTTGAAGGCCTGACCAAGACCAGGAACTCGATCGCCCAGGGCATCGATTCCATATTCGGAGGATTTTCCTCCATCGACGAAGACTTCTATGAGGAGATAGAAGAGACACTGATCATGGCGGACATCGGCATCAAGACCACCACGGCCATCGTGGAGGATCTGCGGAAGAAGGTGGCCGAGAATCACATCAAGGAGCCGGCGGCCTGCCGGGATCTCCTGATCGCGTCCATCCGGGAGCAGATGATTCCCAACGAGAACGCCTATGAATTTGAGAACCGCAAGTCGGTGGTTCTGATGGTCGGCGTCAACGGCGTCGGCAAGACCACATCGGTGGGCAAGCTGGCAGACCAGCTGCGCGCCCAGGGCAAAAAGGTGATTCTGGCGGCGGCGGATACCTTCCGCGCCGGCGCCATCGAGCAGCTGACCGAGTGGGCAAACCGGGCAAATGTGCCGCTGATTGCCCAGCAGGAGGGATCGGATCCTGCGGCGGTGGTATTTGACGCCGTGGCGGCCGCGAAGTCCCGGAATGCGGATATCCTGATCTGTGATACCGCGGGACGGCTGCACAATAAGAAAAACCTGATGGAAGAGCTCCGGAAGATCAACCGGGTCATTGACCGGGAGTACCCGGATGCCTACCGGGAGACCCTGGTGGTGCTGGACGGCACAACCGGCCAGAATGCCCTCTCACAGGCCCGCCAGTTTATGGAGGTCTGCGATGTGACGGGAATCGTGCTCACGAAGCTGGACGGCACGGCAAAGGGCGGTATCGCTGTAGCGATACAGTCGGAGCTGGGCATTCCGGTGAAATACGTGGGCGTGGGTGAGAAGATTGACGATCTGCAGAAGTTTGATGCCAATGATTTTGTGAACGCTCTGTTTGAGCGTCCGGAGGAGTCATGAACCAGTTCTGGAAGAATATGGGAATGCAGGGGAATATCATCTA
>DMCD01000293.1 GCA_003445895.1 Lachnoclostridium sp.
TTCATCTTCCTGATGGCCGGCGCCTTCAGCGGACTGGCCCAGGGTGCCGGCGGTGCCTCCAGCACGGCAAACCTGCTGCTGGATATCATTCCGGGGACATTTGCCATTCCGGGACTCTTTCTCATCGCCTGCCTGATTTCCATGGCCATGGGAACCAGCTGCGGCACCATCTCGGTGCTCACGCCCATCGCGGCGGCCGTGGCTGAGGGAGCCGGCTTAAGCCTTCCCATGTGCGTCGGCACCGTGGTCGGCGGCGCCATGTTCGGAGACAACCTTTCCTTTATCTCCGATACCACCATCGCAGCCACAAAGACCCAGGGCGTGGAGATGAAGGACAAGTTCCGCACCAACCTGCGGATTGCTCTTCCGGCTGCTGTGATTACCCTGGCCGTTCTCATCGTTTACGCGGTCACCCATCCGGCGGTAGAGCTGGAGCACTTTGAGTATAACCTCCTCCTGGCGGTGCCCTACTTTATCGTTCTTGCCCTCTCGATCCTGGGCATCAACGTATTTGTCGTTCTCGGCATCGGCATTCTGCTCTTCCTGGGAGCCGGCCTCTTTGCCGGAACCATAAGCATCGCGGATGCCTTCTCCGCCATGGGCGGCGGCACCTCCGGCATGTTTGAGACCATCATCGTGACCATCCTTGTAGCCTCCATCGCTGCCCTCATGCGGGAGCACGGCGGATTTGAAGCCATCCTGGATTTCATCCGGAATCACTTCAACAGCAAGAAGGGCGGCATGTTCGGCATAGGCCTTCTCACAGCCCTGATGGACATCGCGACGGCCAACAACACCGTGGCCATCGTTATTGCCGCTCCCATCGCCAAGAACATCAGCGAGGAGTATCATGTGGAGCCGCGGAAGGTCGCTTCTCTCCTGGATACCTGCTCCTGTATCATGCAGGGCATTATCCCCTACGGCGCCCAGCTGCTGATCGCCTCCGGCATCGCGGGAATCTCCAGCGTAAGCATTATCCCGTATCTCTATTATCCCTATCTTCTGCTTGTGTGTGTGATTCTTTCCATCCTGGCAGAGAAGTAATGCAGAATTGTGAGCACCTGTGGGCAGTCAGACGAAAGTCTGGCTGCCTTTTATGATTGACGGAAACATTCTTATCTGTTATAATACGCGAATATAATATAACCCGACATCCAACCATATCCAGGCTTTATGGTTGGTATGTCTGAGACGGACCAAAAGAGAGCAGAGAACAGACGAAAGAAGGAGAATGTCAGATGGTTGAAAAGAGCATGAAATATATCAACGCCTATGACCCCGAGATTGCCCGGGTCCTGGAACTGGAGCTGATGCGCCAGCGGACGCACATTGAGCTGATCGCCTCCGAGAATCTGGTTTCCCCGGAGGTCATGGCCGTCATGGGGTCTGTCCTCACGAACAAATACGCCGAGGGATACCCGGGCCACCGCTACTACGGCGGATGCGAATATGTAGACCTTGCGGAGAATATCTGCATCGAGCGCGCCAAGATGATCTTCGACGCCAAGTTTGCCAACGTCCAGGCCCACAGCGGCTCCCAGGCAAACTATGCCGTCTATCTCGCCCTCTGCAAACCGGGAGATACCGTCATGGGCATGAGCCTGAATGAGGGCGGACATCTGACCCACGGAAGCAAAGCGAACTTCTCCGGAAAGACCTACAACATCGTCCCCTACGGACTGGATCCGGCAACCGGACGCATCGATTATGACCAGGTACGGGCCATCGCGAAGGAATGCAGGCCGCGGATGATCATCGCCGGTGCCTCCGCCTACCCCAGAGCCATCGATTTCAAAACCTTCAGCGAGATCGCCCATGAGGTCGGCGCCTATCTGATGGTGGATATCGCCCACATCGCAGGCCTCGTGGCCGCCGGCGAACACCAGAGTCCCATGCCCTACGCCGATGTGGTGACCACCACCACCCACAAGACCATGCGCGGTCCCAGAGGCGGCATCATCATGACCAATGACGCGGAAATCGCCAAAAAGATCGATACCGCCATGTTCCCCGGAACCCAGGGCGGCCCTCTCATGCATATCATCGCCGCCAAGGCCGTGGCGCTGGGCGAGGCACTCCGTCCGGAATTCAAAACCTATCAGCATCAGATTGTGGCCAATGCAGCCGAACTGGCAAAGACCCTTCTTGACGGCGGCATGGAGCTGGTCTCCGGCGGCACGGATAATCACCTGATGCTCCTGGACCTGAAGAACCGGGATGTCAGCGGCAAGGAGCTGGAGATCCGTCTGGACAGCGTCGGCATCACCGCCAACAAGAACATGGTACCCGGCGACCCGAGAAAGCCGTCGGAGACCAGCGGCGTCCGTCTGGGAACGCCGGCCGTCACCACAAGAGGATTTAAGGAAGCCGAGATGCGGGAAGTCGGCGAGCTTATCTGTGAAGCCGTTTTGGACTTTGAGCCGAAGCGCAAGGAGATCAAAGAGCGCGCAGCTGCCCTCTGCGAACGCTTCCCCATCTATGAGAGCAAGTTTTAATCACAAGTCCCTAAGAATACAAAAAGGTCATCCGGCGCGGGCCGGATGACCTTTCTTTTTTCTTTTCACATGCAGACATCCTTATGCCTGCTCTGCTGTCTCGCTCTCCTGTTTCGGAAGCTTCAGCTCGCTCTTCTTGTTATTACGCCATACATACAGTCCGAGGGACAGACCGATAACGCCGTAAACCATGAAGGTACGGAAGTACTCGCCCAGTGCGGCCTGACCGAACACGGCCTTACCAATCTCCGGGCTTAAGATGAACATGGCATGGAACAGGAGGCATCCTGTGACTGCCTGTCCGATGGTCGCTCTCTGCACCGAAGCACCGCCGACCAGAATGGCGGCAACGGAGAAGTAACCTACGTTGTTGTGTGCCGTGTAGGTATTCAGCGTACCCATGTTCTGCAGGTAAATGATCATGCCCCAGGCTGCCAGCACGGTAGACATGATGGTCGCAATGACACGGGTTCTGTCTACATTGATACCGTTTGCCTCGGCAATATTCTGGCTCATGCCGCAGGACCGGAAATCCTGGCCCAGCTTGGTGCTCATCAGATAATTGATAAACACTGCCAGAATGACAACGACAACAACCAGGGCTACCGGAACATCACGGACCTTGGTCATCACGCCGGCACTCATCGTCTGCATCACAAAGAATACAGCGAGAATGAGGCTGATTGCCGCAAACAGGCCGAACCGGATCGGAGAGAGCTTTACGCTCTGTCCTTCCACCTTCGCCTTGCGTATGTACTGATTCCAGACAAGGGCCAGCAGCACGCAGGTCCAGAGGCATGCCATAAAGGGTGCAAACGGCACCTGAAGAATATTGTCCAGCGCGTAGGAAACGGAACCCATATCTACGCTCATTCGGACGCCGACGCCGTCATACAGAATCATCGGATGCTCCAGCGCAACCGGGATGACCGCACCGATAACGAAAAGTACGATGAACTGATATACGCCGTTTCCGAAATAACCGACGATCAGGGAGGTAATCATCTCCTGCCCCTTGGTCTTGTTATAAAGCGTACCGGTAAGGTAGCCGATCAGAATGGCGATGGGCAGTGCCACCAGGAACATCAGGAACAGGCCGGAGCCGCCGGAAAACATGGTGGGATTGGCCGCAATGGCTTCCGCATCCGCCAGATCCACGCCGCGCTTCAAGAGCGCGCTCAGGTCCCAGTAACGCACGGCAATCACTGCCAGCTGTCCGGCGATAGCGCCTACAACGATACCGAAGTTCAGTCCCAGACCGGCCACAACCGGGATGATCAGGGACAGAATCAGGAATGCATTCCGGTAGAACCGGTTGGACAGCTCGGTAAAGAACCAGTCCATGGTGACGTCTCTTGCCACCAGCAGACCTGCGATGATAAAGATCCAGAAAATCAGTGTAACGATATTATCGAGCAGCCATTCCTTCAGATTAAACGAAGATTTCTCCGTCGCTGTATTTGTAATCTTACTCATTAACGGTCACCTCCGCTCTTCACCTTGGTCAGTGCATACAGGATTACGCCGTTCTGCACGATAATACGCATGATGTCGGACAGGTCGGTTCCGGTGAAGATCTGGTTCATAACGGGCATAGCCGTCGTCATCAGACCCTGGAACAGACAGGTACCGATCAGTACGTTGGGAATGCTTGCCTTGCCGGCAGTCGCACCGCCGACCAGCACTGCTGCCACCGCCGGGAACGCCATGTTCATCGGTCCGTTGTACAGCTGAACATAGCCGTAGCCCTGTGCGTAGATGATAATACCGATACCGGCCAGGATGGTGGAGATAACATTGGCCACAATACGGTTTTTGTTGATGTCCAGACCGGAAGCCTCGGCAAACCGCGGATTCTCACCACCTGCATAGATCGCCATACCTGTCTTTGTGTTGAAGAACAGCCAGGTGATAAAGCAGAACAGTGCAATGGTCAGAATCATTCCGAACGGGATGGTCACGCCGCCGATCTTAACGGCAAGCAGGTCGGAAATAATGTGGCTCGCTTCAAAGTTCTTCAGCTGAATGGTCTCTCGAAGGCCCGTACCCAGCATCCAGCCCATCTTACGGTTGGAGAAGGGAATCGCCAGCCAGAGAATATTGAAGAATGCCACGATGGAGAAACCGGAGTAGGTCGCGATGGTCATCTCCGCGCCCTTTACGGCATTCATCAGTTTACCATACAGATAACCCATGATGGTGCAGAACACGATGCACAGGGCGGTGCCCGCAAACATCAGTGTCCAGCCGCTTAAGTCAAACTGCATGCAGACAATCAGCGCCATAAGTCCGCCCTCAATTCCGATGGGAAGGGCGAAGTTCGGTCCGGTACCGGACTTAATGGCCGGCAGCATGGCCAGAACCAGGATGCCGTTCATGCCGACACGCTTCAGAATATCCGTCAGCAGTGTGGGAAGGGACTGCCCCAGTGCCGCGGCGGTGATCAGAAGCACCAGAAGCAGTGCTCCCACCGCAAAAGTCGGGATACCGATCCGGTTGATCGCATCGCCAATTTTCTTACTCATTCACGACACCTCCTGCTTTCATGGCCTCTTCCTTGGACACGCCGGACATCATCAGGCCGTATACTTCATCGGAATCCATCGGAGACAGTTCTCCGGCAACTTTGCCTTCGCAGATGATCAGCACACGGTCACAGATGCTTCGCAGCTCAGCCAGCTCGGAGCTGGTCATGATAATCGTCATGCCCCTCTCTTCCGCCAGCTGTTTCAGCAGGTCGAGAATCAGCTTTTTCGCACCGATATCGATGCCTCGTGTGGGCTCCGATACCAGCAGCAGCTCCGGATCCAGCGTCAGCGCCTTGCCCAGGCAGACCTTCTGCTGGTTTCCGCCGGACAGCGCACCCGCGTTCTGCAGCGTGGATGTGCAGCGGATATCCAGGTCCTTTACCATCTTTTCGGCATTTTCACGGATTGCCTGTTTATCCGTCAGTTTGAAAGGTCCGACAGACTTCAGGAACTTGTTGTTGACTTCCATCGCAGAGAAAGCGATGTTCAGCTCAATGGGACTGGACAGCAGAAGGCCTACGCCCTTTCTGTCCTCGGAAAGGAACGCAATGCCCTTCTTCAGCGTCTCGTTGGTCTTGGTCACATCCAGCGGCTGCCCCTTGTAGGTGACTTTGCCTTCCACCGGATACATGCCCATCAGGCCGTTGGCGATGCCCAGCTTGCCCTGGCCGGCCAGACCGCCGATGCCCAGGACTTCGCCCTTGCGCACATACAAATCAACGCCCTTGACCTCTTCACCCGGCATCATGACACGAAGGCCTTCCACAGTCAGAACCTTCTCGTCGCTGATTTCCCGGCCGCCCTCAGCGCGGTCAAGCGTCAGGGCACGGCCCACCATCAGGCGGGCAATCTCTGCCGCCGTGATATTCTTGGTCTCCTCGGTGGCAACCCATTCGCCGTCGCGGAGGATGGTCACGCGATCAGATACATTGATAATCTCTTCCAGACGGTGGCTGATAAAGATGATGCCGATGCCCTGGGCCGCCAGCTTGCGGATGGCGTCCAGCAGGTGCTCCGTCTCACTCTCTGTCAGAACCGCGGTAGGCTCATCAAAGACCAGGAACCGGATGCCCGTCTTATCGATCTCACGTGCAATCTCTACAAACTGCATATGACCGACAGGCAGTCCTTCTACTTTAACATACTCTTCGATATCCATTCCCATGGTATCCAGCGCCTTGCGGGCATCCGCAGCCATCTCCTTGCGCTGCAGGGACTCCAACCGCTTGCCGAAGACCCGGGAAAGCACCGAAGGTTTGGTGATTTCTCTGTTAATTTTAATATTCTCGGTGATGGTAAATCCCGGAATCAGCATAAATTCCTGGTGTACCATGCCGATGCCCGCTTCCATTGCATCGTGCGGGTTCATAATCTTGGCGTTCTCTCCGCCAATACGCACTTCGCCGGTAAATCCGCCGGTTTCGTGGATCACCGACATTCCGAATAAGATATTCATCAGCGTGGACTTGCCCGCGCCATTTTCCCCGATCAGCGCATGAATCTCACCGGGACGGACATCCATATTAATGCCCTTCAGCACGGCATGTCCGGAATATTCTTTGCCGACGTTGATAAATTCAAGAATTCCGTCGTTCAAACCGTTTCCCCTTTCTATCGGAAAGAAAAAACGGGGGGCCATTAATTCCCTGACCCCCCGTACTCGGCCTAATTAAACAGGTTCGAAATTAAATGCCCTGTAATCAAGCACCCTGGCCGGGCTCACCGAAGTTCAGGAAGCCCTGCAGATATACTAAGTAGTTGTCATAAGACTTGCCGGAAACCGGATCCTCATAGTTTACCAGCTGTACATCAGTATTGCAGTAGTCAGCGATCAGATCCTGGATAACAGGCATATCG